>NZ_QTPY01000007.1:0-256081 GCF_003857765.1 Burkholderia sp. Bp9016 | reverse complement strand
ATGATCTGGCTGTCCGTGAATCTCGATTTCTTCATTCCGTAGAACTCCCTCAACAAGAAAATTCTACTTCTGATCACTCCGGTTTCTCGGGGGGATTACCGGGCGGACACGCCAAGCGATCGGCGGAGGAGTGCCGCGAGGCGCCACCCCAAGCACTGTTTCAGAACTTTCGGACCGCAAAAGAAAAAGGCGCCCGAAGGCGCCTTCAAGATGCTGCGGCTTGTCAGGCAAGCTGATTAGAACTTGTGACGGATGCCGACGCGAGCTGCGACCTGATTGCTGGTGGTCGACGGATCGAGACCGTTGATCGCTGCCTTCGCCTGAATGACGTTGCCCTCTGCGTCGAGCGTATTGCCGGATGCATGCTGGTACACGCCGATCACGTAGACGTCCGTGCGCTTCGACAGGAAGTAGTCGACGCCCAGCGAGCCCTGGTGATACTTGGCTGCGGAGTTGCCGTCGATCTTGCTGCCTTGCGTGTAGTCGTACGCTGCGCCGAGGATCAACGCCGGGGTCAACTGATACTTGAAGTTGATTTCGCCGTTGTTGAACGTCGCGGTCTGGTTCACGAACGGACCGGCCGAGAAGCCCTTGAACTTCGTGTTCGAGTACGTCGCACCGATCGTCGCTGCGCCGAACGTGTATGCGCCGCCCGCACCGATGACCTGGTACGTGTTGGCACTGTTCGCATAGGTGCCGTAGACCGGCGACGTCACGGCCGTCGTCGCAGCCGACGCACCGGTGTTGAACATGCCGCCGAAGTTGGCCGGCGTGCGTGCGTTCAAGTAGCCGACGCCCAGGACCAGCGGGCCGTTGTTGTAGCCGGCGCCGAGCGACCAGACCTGGTTCTTCGAGAACTGACCGGCTTGACCGCCGAAGCTGTACATGCCGCCGAACGACACGCCGCCGTAGTTCTGGCTCGTGAACTTGACCGCGTTGTTCACGCGATAAGCGTTGTTGAAGTTATCGAGGTCGCCGGGGTGAGCAGCGATATAGCCGCCCCACTGGTCGCCTGCCTCGAGCGGGCCGACGAAGTCGACGACCGAGTCGTACTGGCGACCCAGCGTGACCGTACCGATTTGGCTCGACAGGCCGACGTAAGCCTGACGGCCGAACATCAGGCTGCCCTGGCCGAGCTTGCCGGAGTTGACGTCGAAACCGTTCTCGAGCACGAAGATCGCCTTCAGGCCGCTGCCCAGATCTTCGGTGCCGCGCAGACCGAAGCGGCTGCCTTGCAGCACGCCGCTTGCCAGACCGTACAGGTGACCGCCCTTGGCGTTGTTGTTGAAGATGAGGCCTTCATCGATGATGCCGTAAAGCGTCACGCTGCTTTGCGCATGGGCTGCGCCAGCAAACGCGCCCAGCGCGACGAGCGCGAGAAGCGACTTTTTCATTAACGGATCTCCAAGAATCACTGAATTTTTTTTGACGGGGCAGATAGTTATGTTGTGTCGACAAGCCCCATCAACTTCACAAGAAGTCGCTCGTAATGTAGCAAAACCGTTTTTTGCCACAAAGCGAAATGCCGCACCTCAAGGTCGCCATGTTTCCTTTATGCAACAATGGTTAAAATCACGGGTTAACCGCAATTTCCGCTGAATAATCAAGTCGGTTACGCAGCGGAACACGTGTCCTTGCCGCCCGCGGCAGCACACGCAGCCAGGAGAACAGGATGGTATTGGATGAACTGATCAACGAATTCGATCGCGGCCTGCGATCGCTGACCGGCGTGAGCCGGATGAGCCGCGCGGTACCCGTGCCGGCGGAGCCGCCGGCCGGCGAACTCACGCCCGCGGAGCGCAAGCATGCTGCCGGACTCATGCGCGTGAATCATGTCGGCGAAGTGTGTGCGCAGGCGCTCTACCAGGCGCAGAAGCTGACCGCGCGCTCGTCGTCGTCGAAGGCAATGTTCGAGGAAGCCGCTTGCGAGGAGGAGGACCATCTCGCATGGACCGCGCATCGGCTGAAGGAACTCGATTCGCGCCCGAGCTTGCTCAACCCGCTGTGGTACGTCGGCGCGCTCGCGATCGGCGTGGCAGCCGGTACGCTGGGCGACAAGGTCAGTCTCGGCTTCATGGCGGAGACCGAGCGCCAGGTCGAGAGCCACCTCGACTCTCACTTGTCCGAACTGCCGGCGACCGACACGGCGTCGCGCGCGATCGTCGAGCAGATGCGTGCCGACGAGGTGAAACACGGCAAGGCCGCGACCGACGCCGGCGGAATCGAACTGCCGCTGCCCGCGCGCATGCTGATGCGCGCCGCGTCGAAAGTCATGACGAGCACTGCGTACTATCTCTGAGATTTGGGTCGGGCGGCGCACGACGCCGTCCCGGTCCGTTTTCCTCGATACCGCCCGTTTTTTCCGCGTTTTCCCGCCCCCGAAAGCCCCGTCCGAACGCCAGTCTGGCCCGCCTTTCTCACGTATCACCTTCACAAGTTGCACTAGCTCATTCATTTATAACGGTTTTTGGAATGAGGGGCCGCATGAGCATGTTCGCGTAAGTCCTTGTTCTAACTAACAAAATTCGTCAAAAAACCAGACCGCTCCCTTGACCGTGCCAAACCCTTCCTCTAAAGTGGGAGACAGTGTGAGAAAGTGTATTTTTGTGTGATTTGGCGGGCTATTCCGGCTAAATTCTGAGCGTTGAGCGGGCGCTTCGGTGCCCTGAACGGGAGAGCGGAAAGTGTTCCAAGGGGCGTCGGCGCTGACGCTCGATGCGAAAGGGCGGATGTCGGTGCCGGCTCGCTATCGCGAAGCGCTGCAAGGACAGGCAGAAGGACGGGTGACTGTGACCAAGCACCCGGACGGCTGCCTGTTGCTGTTTCCGCGCCCTGAATGGGAAGTGTTCCGCGCCAAGATCGCCGCGCTGCCGATGGACGCACATTGGTGGCGGCGGATTTTTCTCGGTAATGCGATGGATGTCGATCTCGACAGCGCGGGCCGGATTCTTGTATCGCCCGAGCTGCGAATGGCAGCCGGACTGGAAAAGGAAGTCATGTTGTTGGGAATGGGTAGTCACTTCGAGCTGTGGGATTCGCAGACCTACATCGCGAAGGAGCAGGCAGCGATGGCGCAGGGCATGCCCGACGCGCTGAAGAATTTCACGTTCTGATTGCGGTGACGGAGACGCCCGCGATGGGAAACGAATTGCAGCATCGGACCGTGTTGCTGGACGAAGCGGTCGAGTCGCTCGTGACGCGACCGGACGGCATTTATGTCGACGGCACGTTCGGGCGGGGCGGTCATAGCCGCGCGGTACTCGCGCGGCTCGCGCCCGCCGGGCGGCTGATCGCGTTCGACAAGGATCCGAGGGCGATCGAGACGGCGCAGCGCATCGAGGATGCGCGCTTCTCGATCGTGCATGACAGCTTTGCATCGATGCGCGACGCGCTTGCGGCGCGCGGCGTCGAGAAAGTATCGGGTGTGTTGCTGGACCTGGGCGTGTCCTCGCCGCAGGTGGACGATCCCGCGCGCGGCTTCAGCTTTCGCGCCGATGGTCCGCTGGACATGCGAATGGATCCGACGCGCGGCGAGTCGGCCGCTGAATGGCTCGCACGGGCATCGGTGCAGGAACTGACGGAGGTGATACGGGATTATGGGGAAGAACGGTTTGCTTTTCAGATTGCAAAGGCGCTTGTTGCTCGCCGGGCAGAGTCCGACCGTCTTGGGCCTCTCGACACCACGGGCGAGCTTGCCCAAATCGTGGGTCACGTCGTCAAAACCCGTGAGAAGGGCAAGGATCCGGCAACCCGCACCTTTCAGGCTATACGGATTCACGTCAATCAAGAGCTTGCGGACCTGCAAGTCGTACTAGACGCGGCATTGTCGTTGCTGGAGCAAGGGGGGCGGCTGGTGGTCATCAGCTTTCATTCACTCGAGGACCGGATCGTCAAGCGATTCATGCAGGCGCACGCCAGTGCGCCTGCGGTCGATCGTCGTCTGCCGATCCGTGCCGTCGATCTCCCGAGCCCGCCGCTCAAGATAATCAGCCGTCAGTTTCCGAGCGAAGCGGAAGTCGTCGCGAATCCGCGCGCCCGGTCGGCCGTGATGCGCATCGCGGAGCGCGTCACGCCATGAGCCGCTTCAATATCTTCCTGTTGATCATCGTGATGGGGTGCGCACTGTCGGTCGTCAACTCGACGAATCAGCAGCGCCAGTTCTTCATCCAGCTGCAGCGCGCGCAGTCGCAGGAGCGTCAGCTTCAGCAGGACTATGCGCAGCTTCAGTATCAGCAGAGCGCGCTGTCGAAGACCTCGCGCATCGAGCAACTCGCGAACGATTCGCTGAAGATGCAGCCGATCACGACGGGCCGCACCCAATACCTGACGCTGCCGCCGGGCGCCGTGAAGGCGATCGACGCGCCGATTCCCGCTTCGGCCGATGCGGCCACCAAGGGCAAGGGAGGCGTGCGATGAAACCGTCGCAAAAGCGCCAGGACGTGAAATTTTCGTCGAGCCCGGTGCTCGGCGTGCACCTGCCGATGTGGCGCTCGAAGCTCGTCGTGTTCATGCTGTTCATGGCGTTCGTCGCGCTGGCCGCGCGGGCGTTCTGGATTCAGGGGCCGGGCAACGCGTTCTATCAGAAGCAGGGCGAAAGCCGCTACCAGCGGACGCTCGAGCTGCCGGCCACGCGCGGCAAGATTCTCGACCGTAACGGGCTCGTGCTCGCGACGAGCCTGCCCGTGCGCGCGATCTGGGCAATTCCCGACGCGGTGCCGGACGATCTCGACGCGGACAAGATCAACCAGCTCGGCAAGCTCCTCGGCATGACGCCGAAGGAACTGCGCGTGAAGCTGTCGGAAGACAAGGGTTTCGTCTACGTAAAGCGCCAGGTGTCGATCGACGTCGCGGACAAAGTCGCGGCACTCGATATCCCGGGCATCTACCAGCGCAACGAATACAAGCGCTTCTATCCGGAAGGCGAGATCACCGCCCACCTGATCGGCTTCACGAACGTCGAGGACGAAGGGCAGGAGGGCGTCGAACTGGGCGACCAGAAGATGCTGTCCGGCACGTCGGGCGTGCGCCGCGTGATCAAGGACCGGATGGGGCACATCGTCGAGGACGTCGCCGAACAGATTCCGCCGCACAACGGGACGGACGTCGACCTGTCGATCGACAGCAAGATCCAGTACATCGCGTACGCGAACCTGAAGGCCGCCGTCGAGAAGTTCAAGGCGAAGGCCGGCGCGGCGATGGTCGTCGACGTGCGTACCGGCGAGGTGCTCGCGCTGGTCAACTATCCGACCTACAACCCGAACGACCGCTCGCACCTGACGGGCGAGCAGTTGCGCAACCGGATCCTTACCGACGTGTTCGAGCCGGGCTCGATCATGAAGCCGTTCACGGTATCGCTCGCGCTCGACCTGCATCGCGTGACGCCGAACACGCTCGTCGAAACGGGCAACGGGCACTTCGTGCTCGACGGCGCGCCGATCAGCGACGATGCGGGCTTCGGCACGCTGACGGTCGGTGGCGTGATCCAGAAGTCGAGCAACATCGGCGCGACCAAGATCGCGATGACGATGCGGCCCGAGGAAATGTGGGATATGTATACCAGCATCGGTCTCGGCCAGGCGCCGAAAGTCGGTTTCCCGGGCGCCGCGGCCGGCCGCCTGCGCCCGTGGAAGAGCTGGCGCCGTATCGAGCAGGCGACGATGTCGTACGGCTATGGCCTGTCGGTGTCGCTGTTCCAGCTGGCGCGTGCATATACCGCGATCGCGCACGACGGCGAGCTGATGCCGGTGACCATTTTCAAGACCGACCCCAACCAGAAGATCACCGGCACGCAGGTGTTCTCGGCGAACACCGCGCGTGAAGTGCGCGCGATGCTCGAGACCGTGGTCGCGCCGGGCGGTACGTCGCCGGACGCCGCCGTGCCCGGCTATCGCGTCGGCGGCAAGAGCGGTACCGCGTACAAGCACGAAGGTCACGGCTACACGCGCAAGTACCGTGCGTCGTTCGTCGGGATGGCGCCGATGCCGAATCCGCGTATCGTGGTCGCGGTGTCGGTCGACGAACCGACCGCCGGCAGCCACTTCGGCGGCCAGGTGTCGGGCCCCGTATTCTCGGCGATCGCGGGCGATACGCTGCGCGCACTGAACGTGCCGCCGAACATGCCGATCAAGCAGCTGGTCGTTTCCGACGACACGCCGGGCGCGCCCGCCGACAAGCCCGGTCCGCAGAAGCTGGCGGCAGGTGGCACCGCGAAGCATATGATCGTATCCAGCACGACGCGTAATTCACCAGGAGTTGTTCGATGAGCGCCGCTCGCAGTTCCCATCCGGCGCATCAGCAGATCGCAGCCGCGCTCGCGTGGCTGCGTCAGCATGTGGCCCCCGCGGCGCAACTGCATGCCGACACGCGCAGTCTGCAGGCCGGCGACGTGTTTCTCGGCTATGCGGTCGACGGGGCAGACAATCGCGCTTTCATTTCCGACGCCGTGGCCCGTGGTGCGGCCGCCGTGCTGTATCAGCCGGACGGTCTCGCAGCGGCACCGGCCGCGCCCGTTGCGCTCGCGGTGCCGGCGCTCGACGAGCTTGCCGGGGAGATCGCCAGCGGCTGGTATGGCGATCCGAGCGACAGCCTGCTCGCCGTCGGCGTGACCGGCACGAACGGCAAGACGTCGTGCACGCAATGGATTGCCGCAGCGCTGACGGCGCTGCATCAGCCGTGCGCGCTGATCGGCACCCTCGGAACCGGCATGCCGGGCCAGCTCGTGCCGACGGGCTTCACGACGCCGGACGCCCCACAGCTGCAGCGCAGCCTCGCGCAACTGCGCGACGCGGGCGCGAAGGCCGTCGCGATGGAAGTGTCGTCGCACGCGCTGCATCAGGGGCGCGTGAACGGCACGGCATTCGACATCGCCGTATTCACGAACCTGACCCAGGATCACCTCGACTATCACGGCACGTTCGACGCGTACGAAGCCGCGAAGGCGAAACTGTTCGCGTGGCGTGGGTTGCGCGCGGCGGTCGTCAACCGCGACGACGCAGCCGGCCGCCGCCTGCTCGAGAAGCTGGCCGGCCGCGTGCGCACGATCGCATACGGAATCGGCGACGCGCAGGCGCCTGACGCGGATCGCGAACTGATCGCGCTCGACGTGCGCGCGACCGCCACGGGCACCGCATTTCACCTGCGCTCGTCGTGGGGCGACACGGACGTCGAAGTCGGCACGCTCGGCACGTTCAACGTCAGCAACCTCCTCGCGGTGCTCGGCTCGCTGCTCGCGGCCGACGTGCCGTTCGACGCGGCGGTGGCCGAGATTGCACGGCTCGAGCCTGTCAACGGCCGGATGCAGCGTCTTGGCGGCCGCCTGCAGAACGACGAACCGCTGGTCGTGATCGACTACGCGCATACGCCCGACGCGCTGGAGAAGACGCTCGACGCGCTGCGCCCGATCGCCACGGCGCGCGGCGGCCGGCTCGTCTGCATGTTCGGCTGCGGCGGCGATCGCGATGCGACGAAGCGCCCGCTGATGGGCGCGATCGCCGAGCGGCTCGCCGACGAAATCGTCGTCACGAGCGACAACCCGCGCAGCGAGGATCCGCAGCGCATCATCGACCAGGTCATCGCGGGCATGGCCGCGCCCGACCACGCACGCCGCATCGAGGATCGCGCGAGCGCGATCCTGCAGGCCGTGCGCGGAGCCGCCCGCGAGGATGTCGTTGTGCTGGCCGGCAAGGGCCATGAGGCGACGCAGGAAATCATGGGCAAGAAACGCACGTTCTCCGATCAGGATCACGCGCGGCTCGCACTCGCGGCCCGCGCGACGCACGGCAAGGGAGGCGGCGAATGACGATGCTCAGTCTCGGCGAAGCCGCCCGCCTGATCCCGGGCGCCACCCTTCGCGGCGATCCGGCCACGACGTTCGAGCGCGTCTCGACGGATAGCCGCACGGTCGGCCCGGGCGACCTGTTCGTCGCGCTGAAAGGCGAGCGCTTTGATGCGCACGACTTCCTCTGCGACGTGGCCGCGCGCGGCGCGGCTGCAGCGCTCGTCGCGCATGCGCCGGAGGGCCTCGCGATGCCGGTCATCGAAGGCGGCGAAACGCGTGCCGCGCTCGGCGCGCTCGCGCACGGCTGGCGCAAGCAGTTCGCCGTGCCGCTCGTCGCTGTGACGGGCAGCAACGGCAAGACGACCGTGAAGGAAATGATCGCGTCGATCTTCGCTGCGGCAGTCGGCGCCGACGCAAGACTCGCGACGGCCGGCAACCTGAACAACGACATCGGCGTGCCACTGACGCTGCTGCGCCTGTCGGCCGCGCATCGCATCGCAGTGATCGAGCTCGGGATGAACCATCCGGGCGAGACCGAAATCCTCGCGCGCATCGCGGCGCCGACCGTTGCGCTCGTCAACAACGCGCAGCGCGAGCATCAGGAGTTCATGGCAACGGTCGAAGCCGTCGCGCTCGAACATGCGGCGGTGATTCACGCGCTGACACCGGACGGCGTCGCGGTGTTTCCGGCGGACGATGCGTACGCTGGCATCTGGCGTGTCGCGGCGACCGGCAACCGGATTCTCGATTTCGCACTGCACGAAGCCGATCGGCAGGTCGACGCGCAGGTCACGGGCCGTCTGCAGGGCGGCGAGCTTGCGATCGACACGCCGTCGGGCAGGTTGACGTTGCGGCTGCGCGCGCTCGGCGAGCACAACGCTCGCAACGCGCTGGCGGCTACGGCCGCGGCGCTCGGAGCCGGGATCGGGCTGGCGGCGATCAAGCAGGGGCTCGAATCGTTCGAGCCGGTGAAGGGCCGCTTGCAGGTCCGGAAGGCGAGCGTTGGCAGTCTCGCAGGCGCGACGATCGTTGACGACACCTACAACGCGAACCCCGACTCGATGCGCGCGGCGATCGACGTGCTGGCTGCGCAACCGGCGCCGCGCGTGCTGGTGATCGGCGACATGGGTGAAGTCGGCGACGAAGGGCCGGCATTTCACCGCGAGATCGGCGCATATGCGCGTGAGCGCGGAATCGATGCGCTGTTCGCGCTCGGCGACGCATCGCGTGATGCCTGTACCGCATACGGCGACACGGCTCGCCATTTCGGCGACGTCGGCACGCTGGTCGACGCGCTGCTCGGCGCGGGCTACGGCGCGCAAGCGACGGTGCTCGTGAAGGGCTCGCGGTACATGAAGATGGAGCGCGTGGTCGACGCGCTGACGAACCAACCCGCGACGGGCACGGCGCCCGCCGCACACTGAGTAGAAGGAAGGAAGCATGCTGCTGGCGCTGGCGCAATGGCTGCAAGGAGACGCAAGCTTTTTGCGCTTGTTCACGTACCTGACGTTCCGTGCGGTGATGGCCACCATCACGGCGCTCGGGATCGGGCTCGTGTGCGGACCGTGGGTGATCCGCAAGCTGACGCAAATGAAGGTCGGGCAGGCCGTGCGCAAGGACGGCCCGCAGAGTCACCTCGTCAAGTCCGGCACGCCGACGATGGGCGGCGTGCTGATCCTGATCGGCATCGCGGTCGCGACGCTGCTGTGGGGCGATCTGACTAACCGCTTCATCTGGATCGTGATGCTCGTCACGTTCGGCTTCGGCGTGATCGGCTGGGTCGACGACTACCGCAAGGTCGTCCACAAGGACCCGCGCGGGATGTCGTCGCGCGAGAAGTATTTCTGGCAGTCGGTGATCGGCCTGTTCGCGGCGGTTTATCTCGCCTTCAGCGTGTCCGAGGCGAACAACGTGCGCGTGTTCGACCTGTTCATGGCGTGGGTGAGGAGCGGCCTGTCGATGGGGCTGCCCGCGCGTGCCGACCTGATGTTGCCGTTCCTGAAGTCGATCAGTTATCCGCTCGGTGTCTGGGGTTTCATCGTGCTGACCTATTTCGTGATCGTCGGCGCGAGCAACGCGGTGAACCTGACCGACGGCCTCGACGGTCTCGTGATCATGCCGGTCGTGCTGGTCGGCGCATCGCTCGGCGTGTTCGCGTACGTGATGGGCAGTTCGGTCTATTCGAAATACCTGTTGTTTCCGCATATTCCGGGCGCGGGCGAACTGCTGATCTTCTGTTCCGCGATGGGCGGGGCAGGGCTCGCGTTCCTCTGGTACAACACGCACCCCGCGCAGGTGTTCATGGGCGACGTCGGCGCGCTGGCGCTGGGCGGCGCGCTCGGCACGGTTGCGGTGATCGTGCGCCAGGAAATCGTGCTGTTCATCATGGGCGGCATCTTCGTCGCGGAAACGTTGTCGGTGATGCTGCAGGTGTCGTGGTTCAAGTACACGAAGAAGCGTTACGGCGAAGGGCGCCGCCTGCTGAAGATGGCGCCGCTGCATCACCATTTCGAATTGTCCGGCTGGAAGGAAACGCAGGTAGTGGTGCGTTTCTGGATCATCACGTTGATGCTGTGCCTGTTCGGGCTGTCCACCCTCAAGTTGCGGTAAAGGAAAGGTAACAAGGATGTCTGGCGAGATGTTTGGAGATCGGCAACGGCCGATGGTGCTCGTGCTGGGGCTCGGGGAGTCGGGTCTCGCAATCGCGCGGTGGTGCGCGAGGCACGGGTGCCGGCTGCGTATTGCCGATACCCGCGAGGCGCCGCCGAACCTTGCCGCGCTGCAGGCTGAAGGGATCGATGCCGAGTTCGTCGGCGGGCCGTTTGCGCCCGCGCTGCTCGACGGCGGCGTCGAGATCGTCGGGCTGAGCCCCGGCCTGTCGCCGCTCGAACCGGAGCTCGCGGCGCTGATCGCGGCCGCGAACGAGCGCGGGATCGCGGTGTGGGGCGAACTGGAATTCTTCGCGCAGGCGCTGCGCGCGCTCGGCACGAGCGGCTACCAGCCGAAGGTGCTCGCGATCACCGGCACCAACGGCAAGACGACGACGACGAGCCTCACGGGCCTGCTGTGCCAGCGCTCCGGCAAGAAGGTTGCCGTCGCCGGCAACATCAGCCCGGCGATGCTCGACCGGCTCGCGAGTGCGATCGACGACACCGCGCTGCCCGACGTGTGGGTGCTCGAACTGTCGAGCTTCCAGCTCGAGACCGCGCGCACGTTCGCGCCCGATGCGGCCGCGATCCTGAACATCACGCAGGACCACCTCGACTGGCACGGCAGCTTTGACGCGTATGCGGCAGCGAAGGGCCGGATCTTCGGCGCGACGACGACGCGCGTGCTGAACCGCGACGACGCGGCCGTGATGAAGTTCGCACCGGCGGCGGGCGCTGCCGATGCAGCACGCACGGTCACGTTCGGCCTGAACGAACCGGTGCAGGATGGCGACTACGGGCTGTCGCGCGATAACGGCATAGCGTGGCTGGTGGAAGCGGTCGACCGCGATGCGCCGGACGAGACGACCACGAGCCGCCGGCGCAAGCGCGACGGCGCGCATACGCCCGACATCGCGCAGAAGCGCCTGATGCCGGCCGACGCGCTGCGCATCCGCGGGCTGCACAACGCGGCGAACGCGCTGGCCGCGTTCGCGCTCGCACGAGCGATCGACCTGCCGGCCGCGCCGCTGCTGCACGCGCTGCGCGAATACCGCGGCGAAGCACATCGCGTCGAAGTGATCGCGACGATCGACGACGTCGACTACGTCGACGACAGCAAGGGAACGAACGTCGGCGCGACGGTTGCCGCGCTCGACGGGCTTGCGCAGAAGATCGTGCTGATCGCGGGCGGCGACGGCAAGGGGCAGGATTTCGCGCCGCTGGTCGCGCCGGTCGCCCGCTGGTGCCGTGCGGTGATGCTGATCGGCCGCGATGCGCCGGCGATTCGCGGCACGCTTGCCGAAACCGGCGTGCCGCTCGTCGACCACGCGACGCTCGAAGACGCGGTGCGTGCCGCCGCCGATCTCGCCCAACCGGGCGACGCGGTGCTGCTGTCTCCTGCCTGCGCGAGCCTCGACATGTTCAAGAACTACGCCCATCGCGCGGATGTGTTCCGGGCGGCGGTGGATGAAATCGCCATCGACAAAGGAGCGACGTCATGAGCTGGTCCGATCGCCTCGTCTCCCGTTTCAACGATCGACGCGACACCGGCGGCAATGCCGCGGGCGGCCGTGTCGCATCGGCCACGCGCGCCGCGACGGGCGGCCTCGCGAGCGTCGTCAACGGCGTGCGGCCGAGCCGTTCGCGGATGCTCGACTTCGATTACTCGCTGCTGTGGGTCGCGATCGCGCTGCTCGGGCTCGGCGTCGTGATGGTGTATTCGGCGTCGATCGCGATGCCCGATTCGCCGAAATACGCGTCGTACCACGATTACGCGTTCCTGATGCGCCACGTCATCTCGCTCGTCGTCGCGTTCATCGCGGCGGTGATCGCGTTCCGCGTGCCGATTTCGACGTGGGACAAATACGCACCGCAGCTCTTCCTGATTGCGCTCGTCGGCCTCGTGATCGTGCTGATTCCGCACATCGGCAAGGGTGTGAACGGCGCGCGCCGCTGGATTCCGCTCGGCATCACGAACATGCAGCCGTCGGAAATCATGAAGCTCGCGGTGACGATCTACGCGGCGAACTACACGGTGCGCAAGCAGGAGTACATGCAGAGCTTCGCGAAGGGCTTCCTGCCGATGGCGTTCGCGGTCGGTCTCGTCGGCGCGCTGTTGCTGCTCGAACCTGACATGGGCGCGTTCATGGTGGTCGCCGCGATCGCGATGGGCGTGCTGTTCCTCGGCGGCGTGAACGGCAAGCTGTTCGGCGGCCTCGTCGCGACGGCGGTCGGCACCTTCACGATGCTCGTGTGGCTGTCGCCGTGGCGTCGCGAGCGGATCTTCGCGTATCTCGATCCGTGGGACGAACGCTACGCGCAGGGCAAGGCATACCAGCTCACGCACTCGCTGATCGCGTTCGGCCGCGGCGAGTGGTTCGGCGTCGGCCTCGGCGGCAGCGTCGAGAAGCTGAACTATCTGCCGGAAGCGCATACCGACTTCATCCTCGCTGTGATCGGCGAGGAACTCGGTTTCGTCGGCGTGCTGGTCGTGATCCTGCTGTTCTACTGGATCGTGCGCCGCTCGTTCGAGATCGGCCGCCAGGCGCTCGCGCTGGATCGCACGTTCGCGGGCCTGATGGCGAAGGGCATCGGTATCTGGTTCGGTGCGCAGACCTTCATCAACATGGGCGTGAACCTCGGCCTGCTGCCGACCAAGGGCCTGACGCTGCCGCTCGTGAGCTACGGCGGTTCGGGCATCCTGCTGAACTGCGTCGCGCTCGCGGTGTTGCTGCGTGTGGACTATGAAAATCGCGTACTGATGCGCGGAGGGAAAGTATGACCGCGTCGCGACGCACGCTGATGGTGATGGCAGGCGGCACCGGGGGCCACGTGTTCCCGGGGCTCGCCGTCGCGCACCGGATGGAAGCGGCAGGCTGGCGCGTGGTATGGCTCGGCAATCCGGCCGGGATGGAAGCGACGCTCGTGCCGAAGCACGGCATTCCGATGGAGTACGTGCGTTTCGGCGGGCTGCGCGGCAAGGGACTGAAGACCAAGCTGACGCTGCCGGTCAACCTGCTGCGCGCGTGCTGGCAGAGCCTCGGCGCGCTGCGCCGCGTGCGGCCGGACGTCGTGCTCGGGATGGGCGGCTACATCACGTTCCCGGCGGGCGTGATGGCCGCGCTGTCGGGCCGTCCGCTCGTGCTGCACGAACAGAATTCGATCGCGGGCCTCGCGAACAAGGTGCTCGCGAAATTCGCGAAGCGCGTGCTCGTTGCGTTCCCCGGTGCGCTGCCGCACGCGGAATGGACCGGTAACCCGATCCGCGCGGAACTTGCGCGCACGGAAACGCCCAAAGCACGCTATGCATCGCGCAGCGGCCCGCTGAACGTGCTGGTCGTCGGCGGCAGTCTCGGCGCCGCGGCGCTGAACGAAGTCGTGCCGCGCGCGCTGGCGCTGCTGACGCCGGGCGAGCGCCCGCGCATCGTGCACCAGGCCGGCGCGAAGCACATCGACGCGCTGAAGGCGAACTACGAAGCGGCCGGTTTCGCCGGCGGCGGCGACGTACGGCTCGTGCCGTTCATCGACGACATGGCGAGCGCATACGCGGCGGCGGATCTCGTGATCTGCCGCTCCGGTGCGATGACGGTGTCGGAGATCGCGGCGGTGGGCGTGGCGGCGCTGTTCGTGCCGTTCCCGTACGCGGTCGACGATCACCAGACGACCAACGCCGCGTTCCTCGCCGATGCGGGGGCCGCGGTGCTGGTGCAACAACGCGACCTGTCGGCGGAACTGCTTGCCGACTGGCTGCGCGGCCAGTCTCGGGCATCGCTCGCGGACATGGCGGAGCGTTCGCGCTCGCTGGCAAAACCCGAGGCCACCGACGAAGTCGCGCGCGTCTGCGCGAAGGTGGCCGGCGCGAACCTGGAACAACTGCAATGAAACACATCGTCAAACATATTCATTTCGTCGGGATCGGCGGCGCGGGCATGAGCGGCATCGCCGAAGTGCTCGTCAACCTCGGCTACGAGGTCAGCGGCTCGGACCTGTCGCGCAACGCGGTGACCGATCGTCTCGAAGCGCTCGGCGCGCGGATCGCGATCGGCCACGATGCGGCGAACATCGCGGGCGCGAACGCGGTCGTCGTATCGACGGCCGTGCGCTCGGACAACCCGGAAGTGCTGGCCGCGCGTCACCAGCGCGTGCCGATCGTGCAGCGCGCGGTGATGCTCGCGGAGCTGATGCGCCTGAAGCAGGGGATCGCGATCGCCGGCACGCACGGCAAGACCACGACGACGAGCCTTGTCGCGAGCGTGCTCGCGGCGGGCGGCCTCGATCCGACGTTCGTGATCGGCGGCCGGCTGATCAGCGCCGGCGCGAACGCACGGCTCGGCACGGGCGACTTCATCGTCGCCGAGGCCGACGAGTCGGACGCATCGTTCCTGAACCTGTATCCGGTGATCGAAGTCATCACGAACATCGACGCCGACCACATGGACACCTACGGCCACGATTTCGCGCGGCTCAAGCAGGCGTTCATCGAATTCACGCAGCGCCTGCCGTTCTACGGCAGCGCAGTCGTGTGCGTCGACGATCCGAACGTGCGCCAGATCATCCCGTTCATCTCGAAGCCGGTCGTGCGCTACGGGTTGTCGGCGGATGCGCAGGTGCGCGCCGAAGACATCGACGCGCGCGATGGCCGGATGCATTTCACGGTGATCCGCGACGGCCGTGCGCCGCTCGCGGTGGTGCTGAACCTGCCCGGCCTGCACAACGTGCAGAACGCGCTCGCGGCGATTGCGATCGCGACCGATCTCGGCGTGTCGGACGACGCGATCCAGCAGGCGCTGGCGGAATTCAACGGCGTCGGCCGACGCTTCCAGCGCTATGGCGAGGTGCCGAGCGCGGACGGTGGCCAGTACACGCTGATCGACGATTACGGTCATCACCCGGTCGAGATGGCCGCGACGGTCGCGGCCGCGCGCGGTGCGTTCCCGGGCCGCCGCCTCGTGCTGGCGTTCCAGCCGCACCGCTATACGCGCACGCGTGACTGTTTCGACGACTTCGTCAACGTGCTGTCGACGGTCGACGCACTGGTGCTGACGGAAGTCTATGCGGCCGGCGAGGCGGCGATCGCGACGGCCAACGGCGACGCGCTGTCGCGCGCTCTGCGTGCCGCGGGCAAGGTTGAACCGGTGTTCGTCGCGTCGGTCGACGACGTGCCGGGTGCATTGGCGAAGGTCGCGCAGAACGGCGACGTAGTGATCACGATGGGCGCGGGTTCGATCGGCGGCGTGCCGGCGAAGATCGTGCAGAACACGCAACAGAAGGGATGACATGAGCGGGATCGATCCGAAACGTTTCGGCAAGGTGGCGGTGTTGTTCGGCGGCGAATCCGCCGAGCGCGAGGTGTCGCTCACCTCGGGCCGCCTCGTGCTGCAGGGCCTGCGCGATGCGGGTATCGACGCGCATCCGTTCGACCCGGCCGAGCGGCCGTTGTCGGCGCTGAAGGACGAAGGCTTCGTGCGCGCGTTCAACGCGCTGCATGGCGGTTACGGCGAGAACGGCCAGATTCAGGGCGCACTCGATTTCTACGGGATCCGCTACACGGGTAGCGGCGTGCTCGGCTCGGCGCTCGGCCTGGACAAGTTCCGCACGAAGCTCGTGTGGCAGCAGACGGGCGTGCCGACGCCGCCGTTCGAGACGGTGATGCGCGGCGACGATTACGCGGCGCGTGCAACGGAGATCGTCGCGAAGCTCGGCCTGCCGCTGTTCGTGAAGCCGGCGAGCGAGGGTTCGAGCGTCGCGGTGCTGAAGGTGAAGACGGCCGACGCGTTGCCCGCCGCACTGTCGGAAGCGGCGACGCATGACAAGATCGTGATCGTCGAGAAGAGCATCGAAGGCGGCGGCGAATACACCGCGTGCATCGCCGGCGATCTCGACCTGCCGCTGATCAAGATCGTGCCGGCCGGCGAGTTCTACGACTACCACGCGAAGTACGTCGCCGACGATACGCAGTACCTGATCCCGTGCGGGCTGTCGGCCGAGCAGGAAACCGAACTGAAGCGCATCGCGCGCCGCGCCTTCGACGTGCTGGGCTGCACCGACTGGGGCCGCGCGGACTTCATGCTCGACGCCGCCGGCAACGCGTATTTCCTGGAAGTGAACACGGCCCCCGGGATGACCGACCATTCGCTGCCGCCGAAGGCCGCGCGCTCGATCGGCATCAGCTATTCGGAGCTGGTCGTGAAGGTGCTGTCGCTCACGCTCAACGACTGACGCAGGAACGGAACGACGTATGTGGAACAACGTTCGCCAACTCAACCTTGCCGCCAGCGCGCTGTACGCGCTGTTGCTGCTCGTGTTGGCGGCGGCCGGCTGCTACTGGCTGATCCAGCGTCCGACGTTCGCGCTGCGCGAAATCCGGATCGACGGCGACACCGAGCACATCAACACGCCGACGGTGCGCGCCGGCGTGGTCGGCAGGCTGAAGGGCAATTTCTTCACGGTCGATCTCGACACGGCCCGTGCCGCGTTCGAGCAGATGCCGTGGGTGCGGCATGCGAGCGTGCGGCGGGTGTGGCCGAATGCGCTGGCTGTCACGCTTGAGGAGTACAAACCGCTCGGGACCTGGGGCAGCGCGCAGCTCGTGAGCACCGACGGCGAGCTGTTCACCGCGAACCAGGGCGAGCTGGATCAAGAACTGCCCGCGTTCGACGGCCCGGAGGGCAGTGCGAAGGAAGTCGTCACGCGGTATCGCGACTTCACGAACTGGTTTGCGCCGTTGAAGGCGGCGCCTGAAGAAGTGACGCTGTCGGCGCGTTACGCGTGGACGGTGAAGCTGTCGAACGGCATGCAGGTCGAGCTGGGCAAGGAGCGCACCAGCGAAACCCTGCACGACCGGAGCCAGCGCCTCGTCGCCGCGTGGCCGGCCGTCACGGAGCGCTGGGGCAACGACATCGAGTACGCGGACCTGCGTTATCCGAACGGATTCGCGATTCGTGCGGCAGGCATGCGGTTCCTGACCGATACCGACAAGCGCAAGAAGTAACGAGAGATCACACGCAAGAGCACTTTATGAGCAAAGACTACAAGGATCTGCTGGTTTCCCTCGACATCGGCACGTCGAAGGTGGTGGCCATCGTCGCCGAGCTGAAGGGCGAAGGCCATTACGAGGTCATCGGCCTCGGCCAGAGCGAATCGAAGGGTCTGAAGAAGGGCGTGGTGGTCAACATCGAGGCCACCGTGCAGTCGATCCAGCGCGCGCTCGAGGAAGCCGAGCTGATGGCCGACTGCAAGATCACCAACGTGTTTACGGGGATCGCGGGCAGCCACATCCGCAGCTTCAACTCGAGCGGGATGGTCGCGATCAAGGACAAGGAAGTCACGCAGACCGACGTCGCGCGCGTGATCGAGACCGCGAAGGCGATCAACATCCCGACCGACCAGCAGGTGCTGCACATCCTCACGCAGGAATTCATCATCGACGGCCAGGAAGACGTACGCGAGCCGATCGGGATGAGCGGCATTCGCCTCGAGGTGAAGGTGCACATCGTGACGGGCGCGGTCAGCGCCGCGCAGAACATCGTCAAGTGCGTGCGCCGCTGCGGGCTGGAAGTGAACGATCTGATCCTGCAGCCGCTGGCGTCGTCGCTGGCCGTGCTGACGGAAGACGAGAAGGATCTCGGCGTGGTGCTGGTCGACATCGGCGGCGGCACGACCGACATCGCGATCTTCGCCGAAGGCGCGATCCGACACACCGCGGTGATTCCGATCGCCGGCGACCAGATCACGAGCGACATCGCGATGGCGCTGCGCACGCCGACGCCGGATGCGGAAGACATCAAGGTCGGCTACGGCATCGCGAAACAGGCGCTTGCCGATCCGGACGAGATGGTCGAAGTGCCCGGCCTCGGCGAACGCGGTCCGCGCACGCTGTCGCGCCAGGCGCTCGCCGCGGTGATCGAGCCGCGCGTCGAGGAACTGTTCTCGCTCGTGCAGCAGGTCGTGCGCGAGTCGGGTTACGAAGAACTGCTGAGCTCCGGCGTGGTCATTACCGGCGGGGCTTCGATGATGCCGGGCATGGTCGAGCTCGGCGAAGACATTTTCCTGAAGCCGGTGCGCATCGGTGCGCCGGAATATGCAGGCGGCCTCGCCGACGTGGTGCGCAATCCGCGCTACTCGACGGCGATGGGCCTGCTCGTCGAAGGCAGTGCTCAGCGCATGCGCGGCCGCAAGGTCGCCGTGCAGTCCGGTAACGCGGGGCAGATTTTCTCGCGGATGAAGGAATGGTTCCTGAGCAACTTCTGACGAAAGAAACGAATCGAAATTCGCGCTGGTGCCGGCGGCTGGCGCGCGACAGGGGGTTGCCCGATCTCCTGCCGAATAACGGCCGAGCAGGTTTATTTTCTTGACGGAGGCAACAATGGAATTCGAAATGCTGGAAACCGAAACCAACGGCACCATCATCAAGGTGGTCGGCGTTGGCGGCGCTGGCGGCAATGCCGTCCAGCACATGATCAATCGCGGCGTGCAGGGCGTCGACTTCATCGTGATGAATACGGACGCCCAGGCGTTGTCGCGTTCGCGCGCATCGTCGGTGATCCAGCTGGGCAACACGGGCCTTGGCGCCGGTGCGAAGCCGGAAATGGGCCGTGCGGCAGCGGAAGAAGCACGTGAGCGCATCGCGGACGCACTGCGTGGCGCGCACATGGTGTTCATCACGGCCGGCATGGGCGGTGGCACGGGCACGGGCGCAGCGCCGGTGGTCGCGCAGATCGCGAAAGAGATGGGCATCCTGACGGTTGGTGTCGTCAGCAAGCCGTTCGAGTTCGAAGGCGGCAAGCGCATGCGCGTCGCGGAAGCAGGCTCGCAGCAACTGGAGGATCACGTCGACTCGCTGATCGTCGTCCTGAACGACAAGCTGTTCGACGTGATGGGCGATGACGCCGAGATGGACAAGTGCTTCCAGTGCGCGGACGACGTGTTGAACAACGCAGTCGCAGGCATCGCTGAAATCATCAATGTCGATGGCCTCGTGAACGTCGACTTCGAAGACGTGAAGACGGTGATGGGCGAGCAGGGCAAGGCGATGATGGGCACGGCGACGGTTGCCGGCGTCGATCGCGCACGCCTCGCGGCGGAACAGGCCGTGGCGAGCCCGCTGCTCGAAGGCGTCGATCTGTCGGGCGCGCGCGGCGTGCTGGTCAACATCACGTCGAGCCGTTCGCTGCGTCTGTCGGAAACGCGCGAAGTGATGAACACGATCAAGAGTTACGCGGCGGAAGATGCGACGGTGATCTTCGGTGCGGTGTACGACGACGCGATGGGCGATGCACTGCGCGTGACGGTCGTGGCGACGGGTCTGGGCCGTGCGGCGAAGAAGCAGCAATCGGCTCCGATGACGCTGCTGCGCACCGGCACCGACAACCAGCCGGTCAGCTCGGTCTCGCACGGTTATGCACAGCCGCAACACGTCAGCACGGCCGACTACGGCGCGCTCGATACGCCCGCAGTGTGGCGCAATTCGCGCGAAACCGCGGCATCGCACGTGCAGGCGCTGCAGGAGAAGGGTGTCGACACGTACGACATCCCGGCTTTCCTGCGCAAGCAGGCTGACTGACGACGCACACAGGCGAAGCCGCGGCGGGGTCGCCGCGGTAACGCCGGCGTGACGGATGCCACGGACCACGACAGGCCGCGTCGGATGCGACGCCGGGCCGGGAGACGTGCCCTCTTCGCATGAGCGGAGCGGGATGGGACGTGCTGTCCGCAACACGCTGAAAAACCGTATCGCTATGAGGGACCAGCCATGATTCAAGTGGGCGACGCGCTGCCCGACGCGCAACTGTTCGAGTTCATCGACGACGCGCGCGAAGGGTGCACGCTTGGGCCGAATGCCTACAGCGTGCGCGACCAGGTTGCGGGAAAGCGGGTGGTGATCTTCGGATTGCCGGGCGCGTTCACGCCGACCTGCTCGGCGCAGCATGTGCCGGGCTATGTCGGGCACGCCGAGCAACTGCGCTCGGCGGGCATCGACGAGCTCTGGTGCGTGTCCGTCAACGACGCATTCGTGATGGGCGCATGGGGACGTGATCTGCACACCGCGGGCAAGGTGCGCATGATGGCGGACGGCAGCGCTGCTTTCACTCATGCGCTGGGGCTGACGCAGGATTTGTCCGCGCGTGGCATGGGAATCCGTTCCCTGCGCTACGCGATGGTGATCGACGACGGTGTGGTCAAGACGCTGGCCGTCGAAGCGCCGGGCAAGTTCGAAGTGAGCGATGCGGCGAGTGTGCTCGCGACGTTGACGCCCTGATCGTGCGGTGCACCGTTGCCTGACGGCAACGCTGCTCGCCGAGCCTCAGGGCAGTTGTAACACGGGCCGATGACCGGAAACGCCTCCGTTCCGGGCATCGGCCCGTCCCGTATCGACGCGGGTAAACAGCCGAAACAGATTGATACGCAGTTTCAAACAGCGTTGAATAGGGAATTACGCTATAATCCCGCCTATCGAATATAACTCCTGATTGATATCTTCAATCAAGGCGAAGAACACCATGTTGAAGCAGCGCACCATCAAATCCATCGTGAAGACCGTTGGGATCGGTGTCCACTCGGGCCGCAAGATCGAGCTGACGCTCCGTCCCGCTGCGCCGGGCACGGGCATCGTCTTTTCGCGCGTCGATCTGCCCACGCCTGTCGACATTCCCGCCACGGCGACGTCGATCGGCGACACGCGGCTCGCGTCGGTGCTGCAGAAGGATGGCGTGCGGGTGTCGACGGTCGAGCATCTGATGTCCGCGTGCGCGGGTCTCGGCATCGACAACCTGTATGTCGACGTGACGGCCGAGGAAATCCCGATCATGGACGGCAGCGCGGCGACCTTCGTGTTTCTGATCCAGTCCGCCGGCATCGAGGAGCAGAACGCGCCGAAGCGCTTCATCAAGGTGAAGAAGACGGTCGAGATCCGCGATGGCGACAAGTTCGCGCGCCTCGATCCGTATTTCGGCTTCAAGCTGAAGTTCTCGATCGACTTCCGCCACCCGGCCGTCGACAAGACGGGCCAGGAGCTCGAGGTCGATTTTGCGAACACGTCGTACGTGCGCGAGATCGCGCGTGCGCGCACGTTCGGCTTCGCGCACGAAGCCGAGATGCTGCGCGAGATGGGCCTGGCACGCGGCGGCAGCATGGACAACGCGATCGTCCTCGACGAGTACCGCATCCTGAACAACGACGGGCTGCGCTACGACGACGAATTCGTGAAGCACAAGATGCTCGATGCGATCGGCGACCTGTACGTGATCGGCCATCCGCTGCTCGCGTCGTACACGGCGTACAAGTCGGGTCACGGGCTGAACAACCGGCTGCTGCGCGAACTGCTCGCGCACGAGGACGCGTACGAGATCGTCACGTTCGACGATCCGCAGACCGCACCGAGTGGCTTCGCGTTCGACACGCAGACGGCCTTCGCCTGATCGGCGTCCGGCACGAACGATAAAAAAGCGACCTTCGGGTCGCTTTTTTGTTGTCGGGCGGTTGCCGGGGTGGCGCGCTCAGCGCGACGACTTCGCGCCGTGCCGCGCGGCCATTCGCGCCAGTGCGGCCTGCAGCGGCGACGGCTCGAGGTGATCGGCGAGGTCGCGCAACGCGGTGGCGCCGACCGTCGTCATCCGCGCCTGTTTCACGTGCGGCGGTTCCGGCGCGTCTTTCGGCCGCACGCGCACGCGCAGCGCCGAAACCGGCCAGCCGCGCTTCTGCAGATCGGCGAGCAGCCGCGGCTCGACCTGTCGCAGCCGGGCAGCGAGCGCATTGTGCGCGGCAAAGAGGGTCAGGGTGCCGTCCTTGATGGAACCCGGTTCGACATGATTCGCAAGATAGTCGGGCAGGAGCGCGGTGAGGTCGCGCTGCAGCGACGCGACCTGTTCGACGCCGGCGCGCAGCGCCGCGAACGCGTCGGTGCGGTTGAGCACTTCGGACACGGGTTGCGGGCGATACGCGGGGAGCGGGCCGAAACGCTTGTTAAATCGGTTCATCGAGGCATTCTTCGGGCGCGCATGCGCGCGGACGTTGACGCCGATTGTACCTGTGCCGGCCCGCGCACGCGCGGCTTTCGGGCGGCCGGCCGCGTAGCGGCCCCGCTTGCCGGTGCGCGGCGGACGTCCTGCCGGGACACGGGCGCATGCGTTCCCGCGTGCTAAAATTCCTCGTTTGAGTCCACTAATTCGCTAAGCCGCCGAGGCTCGGGCGTCGGGGCGCGCATCACGCGCCGGGCGCCGGTGCTGCGACGCAGGGTCCGATCCGATGACAACCGGTTTTCTCCAGAAAATTTTTGGCAGCCGCAACCAGCGGCTCGTCAAGCAATACCAAAAGACCGTCACGACGATCAATGCGCTCGAAACGCAGATCGAGAAGCTGACGGACGACCAGTTGCGCGGCAAGACGGACGAGTTCCGCCAGCGTGTGGCCGGCGGCGAGTCGCTCGACAAGCTGCTGCCGGAAGCGTTCGCGGTCTGCCGGGAGGCGAGCCGCCGCGTGCTGAAGATGCGTCACTTCGACGTGCAGATGATCGGCGGCATGGTGCTGCACTACGGCAAGATCGCCGAAATGCGCACCGGCGAAGGCAAGACGCTCGTCGCGACGCTGCCCGTCTATCTGAATGCGCTCGCGGGCCGCGGCGTGCACGTCGTGACGGTCAACGACTACCTCGCGCAGCGTGACGCCGAATGGATGGCGCGCCTCTACAACTTCCTCGGTCTGTCGGTCGGCATCAACCTGTCGGGCATGGAGCACGAACAGAAGCAGCAGGCCTACGCGTCGGACATCACGTACGGTACGAACAACGAGTTCGGCTTCGACTACCTGCGCGACAACATGGTCTACGAGACCGACGCGCGCGTGCAGCGGGCACTGAATTTCGCGGTTGTTGACGAAGTTGACTCGATCCTGATCGACGAGGCGCGTACGCCGCTGATCATCTCGGGCCAGGCCGAGGATCACACCGAACTGTATGTGCGGATGAACGCGCTGCCGCCGCTGCTCGAGCGCCAGATCGGCGAGGAGAAGG
Source organism: Burkholderia sp. Bp9016 (assembly GCF_003857765.1). Classification (NCBI taxonomy): domain Bacteria; kingdom Pseudomonadati; phylum Pseudomonadota; class Betaproteobacteria; order Burkholderiales; family Burkholderiaceae; genus Burkholderia; species Burkholderia sp. Bp9016. Next base: position 232,650 of record NZ_QTPY01000007.1, on the reverse strand, counting down.
CCGACGGCACGGGCGTCGAGAAGCCGGGCGACTACACGCTCGACGAGAAATCGCGCCAGGTGTTCCTGACGGAGTCGGGCCACGAGAAGGCCGAGCGACTGCTCGCCGAGTGGGGCCTGATCGGCGAGGGTGAAAGCCTGTACGCGCCGCAGAACATCACGCTGATGCACCACGTGTATGCTGCGCTGCGCGCGCACACGCTGTTCCACAAGGACCAGCACTACGTCGTGCAGAACGGCGAAGTGGTCATCGTCGACGAATTCACGGGCCGCCTGATGGCGGGCCGCCGCTGGTCCGACGGCCTGCACCAGGCGGTCGAGGCGAAGGAGCACGTGAAGATCCAGAGCGAGAACCAGACGCTCGCATCGATCACGTTCCAGAACTACTTCCGCATGTACGCGAAGCTCGCTGGCATGACGGGTACCGCGGACACCGAAGCGTACGAATTCAACGAGATCTACGGTCTCGAAACGGTCGTGATCCCGACCAACCGTCCGCCGAAGCGGATCGACAAGCAGGATCAGATCTACAAGACGGCCAAGGAGCGCTACGACGCGGTGATCCGCGATATTCGCGAGTGCTACGAGCGCGGCCAGCCGGTGCTGGTCGGCACGACGTCGATCGAGAACTCCGAGCTGCTGTCGCACCTGCTGAAGCAGGCGGGGCTGCCGCACGAAGTGCTGAACGCGAAGCAGCACGAGCGTGAAGCCGCGATCGTCGCGGAAGCCGGCCGTCCGAAGCGCATCACGATCGCGACCAACATGGCGGGTCGCGGTACCGACATTGTGCTCGGCGGCAACGCCGAGAAGCAGGCGGCGTTCATCGACGCCGACGACGCGATCCCGGCCGACGAAAAGGCGCGCCGCATCAAGCAGCTGCACGACGAGTGGGAAACGCTGCACGAGCAAGTGAAGGCCGCGGGCGGCCTGCACATCATCGGTACCGAACGTCACGAGTCGCGCCGGATCGACAACCAGCTGCGCGGCCGTGCGGGCCGTCAGGGCGATCCGGGCTCGTCGCGCTTCTACCTGTCGCTCGACGATCCGCTGCTGCGCATCTTCGCGGGCGACCGCGTGCGTTCGATCATGGATCGCCTGAAGATGCCGGAAGGCGAGGCGATCGAGGCCGGCATCGTCACGCGCTCGATCGAATCCGCGCAGCGCAAGGTCGAAGCGCGCAACTTCGACATCCGCAAGCAGCTGCTCGAATACGACGACGTGTCGAACGACCAGCGCAAGGTGATCTACCAGCAGCGCAACGAATTGCTCGAAGCACACGACATCACCGAGACGATCTCGGCGATGCGTCATGGCGTGATCACCGAAGTCGTTCGCCAGTTCGTGCCGGAAGGCAGCATCGAGGAACAATGGGACGTGCCCGAGCTCGAGGAAGCGCTGCGCAACGACTGGCAGCTCGATCTCGCGATCCAGGAAATGGTGAACGAGTCGTCGTCGATCACGGCCGAGGAGATTCTCGAAGCCGTGACGACTGCCGCCGACGAGCAGTACGAAGCGAAGGTCGCGATGGTCGGCCGCGAATCGTTCAGCGCGTTCGAGCGTTCGGTGATGCTGCAGACGGTCGACCGCCTGTGGCGCGAGCACCTCGCGGCGCTCGACCACCTGCGCCAGGGTATCCATCTGCGCGGCTATGCGCAGAAGAACCCGAAGCAGGAGTACAAGCGCGAAGCGTTCGAACTGTTCGCAGCGATGCTCGAGGCGATCAAGCAGGAAGTCACGCGCATCGTGATGAACGTGCAGATCCAGTCGCCGGAGCAGCTCGAGGAAGCCGCGGAGCAGATCGAGGAGCGCGGCGGCCATCTCGAGAACGTCGAGTACCAGCACGCCGACTATGCGGAAGCCGGGCCGGTTGCGAACGTCGCGGCCGCCACGGCGGCTACCGCGACGGCCGACATGGTCGGCAGCGCGATGACCCACGGCGGCCCCGGCGGCGAAATGCCGAAGGTCGGCCGCAACGACCCGTGCCCGTGCGGCAGCGGCAAGAAGTACAAGCAGTGTCACGGGAAGCTGTCATGATCGGCGGCGGCGCGCATTGCGCGTGCCGCGTCGTTCGCAGCTTCGAGTCAGTGATGTGAGTTGCGGCGGCCCGCTCGTGCGGCCGCCGGTTCTTCCAATCGATGCCGGCGCATGCCGGCATTTTCCATCCGGCAGGTGTGCCCCATGGCTGTCAATTTTCCGTCGATCGATCCCGCCCAACTGCATCCCGTCGCCGGCGTCACGCTAGGCTGGGCGGAAGCGAACATCCGCAAGCCGAATCGCAAGGACGTGCTGGTCATTTCCATCGATGAAGGGGCGACGGTCGCCGGCGTATTCACCGAAAACCGCTTCTGTGCCGCGCCCGTAACGGTGTGCCGCGAGCACCTGGCAAAGGTGCGTGCGGGCGGTGCGGGCATCCGCGCGCTCGTCATCAATACGGGCAATGCGAACGCCGGCACCGGCGAGCCGGGCCTCGTGAACACGCGCGAAACCTGCGCGGAACTCGCGCGCCTGGCGGGCATCGACGCCGCTCAGGTGCTGCCGTTCTCGACCGGCGTGATTCTCGAGCCGCTGCCGATCGACCGTCTGAAGGCGGGGCTGCCGGCCGCGCTTGCGAACCGCAAGGCAGCGAACTGGTATGACGCCGCGCAGGCGATCATGACGACCGACACGCTGCCGAAGGCGACATCGCGCCAGGTGACGATCGACGGTCACACGGTCACGCTGACGGGTATCAGCAAGGGCGCGGGCATGATCAAGCCGAACATGGCGACGATGCTCGGCTTCCTCGCGTTCGACGCGAACGTTGCACAGCCGGTGCTCGATACGCTCGTGAAGGAAGTGGCCGACCGTTCTTTCAACTGCATCACGATCGACGGTGACACGTCGACGAACGACTCGTTCATCCTGATCGCGTCGGGCAAGAGCACGTTGCCCGCGATCACGTCGACCGATTCGCCGGCCTATGCGGCGCTGCGCGATGCGGTCACGCAGGTCGCACAGGTGCTGTCGCAACTGATCGTGCGCGACGGCGAAGGCGCGACGAAATTCATGACGGTGCAGGTCGAAGGCGGCAAGAGCGTCGCGGAATGCCGCCAGATCGCGTACGCGATCGGTCATTCGCCGCTCGTGAAGACAGCGTTCTATGCATCCGACCCCAACCTCGGTCGCATTCTCGCGGCGATCGGCTATGCGGGCGTCACGGATCTCGACGTCGGCAAGATCGATCTCTATCTCGACGACGTGCTCGTCGCGAAGGCTGGTGGCCGCAATCCGGCCTACCAGGAAGAGGATGGCCAGCGTGTGATGAAGCAGAGCGAAATCACGATCCGCGTGGTGCTCGGCCGCGGCGACGCGCAGGCAACCGTCTGGACGTGCGACCTGTCGCACGATTATGTGAGCATCAACGCGGATTACCGCTCCTGATCGGGGCGCTCGAACGACATGGACAAGCTCGAACAGTTTCTGACGCGCGCGGAAGCGCTGCTGGGCCGCCTCGAGGGAATGCTGCCGCCGGCGCCGGCAGCGGTCGACTGGCATGCCGCCACCGCGTTCCGCTGGCGCAAGCGCCAGGGGCGCGGCTATCTGCAGCCGGTGTCGGCCACGTCGTCGATCACGCTCGACGACCTGCACAACATCGATCGGCAGAAGGGGTTGATCGACCAGAACACACGACAGTTCGTGCAGAGCAAGCCGGCGAACAACGTGCTGCTGACCGGCGCTCGCGGCACCGGCAAGTCGTCTCTGATCAAGGCGTGCCTGAACGCGTATGCGAAGGACGGGCTGCGCCTGATCGAAGTCGACAAGGACGACCTGCACGATCTGGGCGACATCGTCGATCTGATCTCGCAGCGTCCGGAGCGGTTCATCGTGTTCTGCGACGACCTGTCGTTCGAGGACGGCGAATCGGGCTACAAGGCGCTGAAGGTTGCGCTGGATGGTTCGATCGCCGCGCAGTCGGACAACGTGCTCATCTACGCGACGTCGAACCGCCGCCATCTGTTGCCGGAGTACATGAGCGACAACGAGTCGTACAAGCATCTGCCGGACGGCGAGATCCACCCCGGCGAAGTCGTCGAGGAGAAGATCTCGTTGTCGGAGCGCTTCGGCCTGTGGGTCAGCTTCTATCCGTTCAAGCAGGACGACTATCTCGACATCGTCGGGCACTGGCTGCGTCATTTCGGCTGCCCGGACGCGGAGATCGAAACGGCGCGCGGCGATGCGCTCGTCTGGGCGCTCGAGCGCGGGTCCCGCTCGGGGCGGGTCGCGTGGCAGTTCGCACGTGACTGGTCGGGCCGCAAGGAGCAGGCATGAGCACGGATTCCGCAGCGGGCGCCGTGGACGGCCGCAAGGTGACGGAGGTCGCAGTCGGCGTGATGGTGCAGCCGGATGGGCGGTATCTGCTCGCACAGCGGTTGCTGGGCAAGCCGTACGAAGGTTACTGGGAGTTTCCGGGCGGCAAGCTGGAAGCCGGCGAGAGCGTCGAGGACGCGCTCGCGCGCGAACTGCACGAGGAACTCGGCATCGTCGTCACGGCGAGCCATCGCTGGCATACGCTCGAGCACGATTATCCGCACGCATACGTGCGGCTCTATTTCTGCAAGGTGACGGGCTGGACGGGCGAGCCGCACAGCAAGGAAGGGCAGGCGTTCGTGTGGCAGCAACTGCCGGTCGAGGTTGCGCCGCTGTTGCCGGCGGCGCTGCCGGTGCTCGAACTGCTGGAGAAGGAAGCGGCGTCGCAATGACGCCGCGGCGGCCCGCCCGAAAGGCGGGCCATATCGCTGGCGGGCGGGTTCGCGTGCCGCTCAGCTGTCGCGACGGCCGTCGGTGCCGTCTTCCTCGGACGACGGGCCTTCGTCGGACGATCCGCCGATCCGGTACTTTTCCGCGGCCCATGCGCCGAGGTCGAGCTGCTTGCAGCGGGCCGAACAGAAGGGACGGAACTGATTTTCAGGCGTCCAGCGCACTTCTACGCCGCACGAAGGGCATTTCACAACGGTAGTCATACGAAACGTCGAACCGGCACGCGGTCGTTACAGATTGCACAGGGTCAAATGGAATGGCACGTCGATGTCCACCGCGCGCGGACGCACGTCGCCGTCCTGCATGGTGAACCGTACCCAAAGCATGTATTTGTTCGCGCTCGCTTCGGGGATCACGCGCAGTTCCGGCGGCACGCGTACCTGCATCAGCTGGTAGGTGCGCCCCGACAGCATCTGCTGATAGCTGCCCTGCATCGCCATCACTTTCGACGCCTGTCCCGATTCGCGCGCGAGCCGCAGCACGATCGTCGCGGCGTCGCGCAGCGGCAGCAGCGGCATGATCCATTTCGCGATGTCCTGGCGCCGCTGTTCGGCGGGCCATTGCTGCCACGCATAGTAGGACGGCAGATCGAACTTGCACGTGCCGCCGGGAATCACCGCGCGGCTGCGGATGCTGGCAAGCCACTCGTTGTCGACCAGATGTTGCCCGGTCTTGCCCTGCATCTGCGCGAGATTGGCGAGCGTCTGCTCGATTTCGCCGAGCACGGCTTCGAGTGCGTTCTGTTCGATACCCGGATTGCCGCGAAAGGGGGCGAGCGTCTGGCGTTGACGTTCGAGCTCCTTCATCAGATCCGATTTCAGATCCGCGCGGCCCGTCACCTCGGCGATTTCGAACAGCGTCGTCAGCGCGATGTGGTGCTCACGCGGGTCCTCCTGAGCCAAAAAGAACGCGAAGCGCTCGAACAGGTCTTCGAGGCGCAACAGCGTGCGAATTCGCTCGTTGAACGGATACTCGTAAAGAATCAAGCGCGCTCGCCTCTCGGGGTAGGGATTGAAACAATGCAGGACATTCTAATGCTCACTCTCTACCCTAGCAACGCGCCAATTTCGTACACCATCACGATCGCGCATGCCGATCAGCGCGCGGCGGCCGCGAATTCGAGATAACGTTGGTGCAATGCGTCGACTTCGGCGGCGAGCGCATCGGGTGTCGTCGCGTCGTTGACGATCACGTCGTCGGCCGCCGCGAGACGCGCTTCGCGTGTCGCCTGCCTTGCGATGATCGCTTCGACCTGCTCACGCGTGAAACCATTGCGCCGCATCACGCGCGCAATCTGCGTTTCTACGGAACAGTCGACGACGAGCACACGATTGCTGCGCGCCTTCCAATTACCTGACTCCACGAGCAGCGGTACGACGTAGATCACGTACGGGCCCTGCGCTTCGCCAGCTTCGCGATCGGTCTCGGCGCGGATCAGCGGATGCGTGATCGCTTCGAGACGCCGGCGTGCATCGTCGTCGCTGAAAATCAGTGCGCGCATCCTGGCGCGATCGAGCGAGCCGTCGGCCGCGACGAAATCCGGCCCGAATGCGTGCTCGATCGCCGGCATCGCGAGACCGGCCGGAGCAGTGATGCGGTGCGCGATCAGATCCGTATCGACGAGCGATGCGCCGCGCGCGGCGAACAGGTCGGCGACGGTCGTCTTGCCGCTGCCGATGCCGCCGGTGAGTCCTATTGCAAACATGTGAGCCTCCGCCGGGCCGCCACAACGACGCGAATCGCCTCGCCTCGACGCAGCGAACGATGCGAATGCGGGCGGCGTGTCATGTCAGCCGCCGAGCGCCGAATAAAAAGGGGTACCGAAAAACAGTGTCGCGACGCCGCCTGCTGCCAGGAACGGACCGAACGGAATCGGCTCCTCGAAGCGCATGCGGCCGCGCCACGTCGCGATGAGCCCGACGATCGCGCCCGTCACCGCGGCGAACAGCACGACCTGCGGCAGTGCGGCCCAGCCCATCCATGCGCCGAGCGCGGCGAGCAGCTTCAGGTCGCCGAAGCCGATGCCTTCGATCCCGCGCAACCATTTGAACAGCCAGTAGATCGACCACAGGAACAGGTAGCCGACCATCGCACCGACCACGGCTGAACGCAGCGACGTGAACGTGCCGCCGAGGTTCAGTGCGAGTCCGGCCCAGAGCAGCGGCAGCGTCATCGAATCGGGCAGGTAGCCGGTCCGAATGTCGATCGCGCTCATCGCCAGCAACGCGGCGCATAAACCGAACGCGGCGAATGCGGCGCCGGTGGGGCCGAACGCGGCGAGCGAACCGGCGGCGAGCAGCGCGCCCGCGAGTTCGACGAGCGGATAGCGCACGCCGATCGCGTGGCCGCACTGCCGGCAGCGCCCGCGCAATATCAGATAGCTCGCGAGCGGGATGTTCTCCCACGCGCGCAGCACGTGGCCGCAATGCGGGCATGCACTGCGCGGGCGCCACAGATCGTAGTGAGCCGGATAGCCGTCGTCGGGTGCGGCACGCGTGTTGCCGGTCGCTTCGGCGATTTCCGCTTCCCACGCTCGCTGCATCATCACCGGAATCCGGTGCACGACCACGTTGACGAAACTGCCGACGCACAGACCGAGGACGACGGCGAACGCGTACCGTACCGCGGGCGGCAGCAACGCCAGCGCGAGCAGCGTGCTGTCGGGTGAATCGAAAACGGTGTACAGGGGCGCGGGCGTCATGGGCTCGGGTTGGAACTTTAAAGGCGACAGAGTCGGTTGCGATGCTACACCACGTTGCCGAGCTGAAGGATGGGCAGATACATTGCGATGACGAGGCCGCCGACGAGTGCGCCCAGCACGATCACGATCAGCGGCTCGCCGAGCGCTGCGATCGCGTCGAGGCGAGCGTCGAGCTGGCGTTCGCATAGCGTCGCGATGTCGGCAAGCATCGTGTCGAGCGCGCCGGTTTCCTCGGCGACGGCGATCGGCTGTACCACGTCGTCGGGGAAGCAACCTGCTTCTTGCATCGCGTCGGCAAGACGCGCGCCGCGCAGCACGCGTACCGCGATGCGCGCGGTGGCCTGTTCGAACACCGGGTGGCCGGCCGTGCGTTCGAGCGTCGCGAAGGCATCGGCGAGCGGTACGCCGGCGCCAAGCAATGTCGCCAGCGAGCGACACCAGCGCGCGGCCTCGAACCGCCTGAGTGCGCTGCCGAAGAATGGCGCATCCAGCAGGCGCCGCGCGAGCGCGTAGCGCAGCGCCGCCGAGCGTCGCAGCGCGTGATGTGCCGCAAGCCCCGCCGCTGCCGCGGCGGCGGCGAACGTGCCGCCCCATGCCGCCGTCGCGGATGACAGCGCGAGCAGGGCACGGGTCGGCGCCGGCAGCGCCGCGCCGAAGCCGTCGAAGATCTGCCGGAACGTCGGTACGACCCACACCATCAACGCGGCCGAGATCGCGAGCGCGAACAGGATGACGGCAGCCGGGTAGGCCAGCGCGATCCGCAGCTTGCGCCACTGGGCATCCGCACGTTCGCGATGCTCTGCGACACGCGTCAGGACGGTAGCGAGCGCACCCGATGCTTCGCCGACTTCGATCAGTTGCCGATACAGCGTGCCGAACTGGGACGGATAGCGTGCGAGTGCGGCGGCGAAGCGCTGGCCGCCGACGATTTCGCGCGCGAGGCCCGCCGCGATGCGCGGCAGCCCGTCACGCGTGCGCGTGCGGGCGAGCATGTCGAGCGACGGCGCGAGCGGCAGTCCGGCTTGCAGCAGGCTTGCAAGCTGGCGCGTGAAGCGCGTGACGTCTCGTGCGCCGGCTGCTGGCGGCCGGGCCGTGCCACGCACGTCGAGTGCCAGCACCGCGATGCCGTCGCGCGAGAGCGCCGTGCGCGCTGCGGCCGGATCGAATGCGATGACGATTCCGCTGCATCGCGTGCCGTCGCGGCGACGACCGCGCCACCTGAAGCGGGTTTCGGAAGGCGGCGTGCGCATTGCGATTACGCGTCCGGGGTCGCGGCGAGTGCTTCTGCCATGCTCGTCGTGCCGTCGCGAACGTGCGCGAGCGCGGCATCGCGCAGGCCGAGCACGCCCTCGGCCGCCGCGCATTGCGCGAGCGCCCCGACACTCGCGCGCGCCACGATGCGCTCTGCCATCTCCGCTGAAACCGGCATCGTCTGATGCAGGCCGATCCGGCCGCGATAACCGATGCCGTGACAGGCGGCACAACCCCGCGCGACGAACGGGCGCCAACCGGATTCCAGGGCCGCCGAATCGCAGCCGGCTTCACGCAGCACGCACGCGGGTGCGTCGGAGCGCACACGACACGCGATGCACAGACGCCGAACGAGGCGCTGCGCGGTGACGAGGCGCAACGCGGCCGCGAGGTTGTACGGCGCGACACCGATGTCGAGCAGTCGCGCGACGGCGGCCGGCGCGTCGTTCGTATGCAGTGTCGACAGCACGAGGTGGCCCGTCTGCGCGGCCTTGATCGCGACGTCGGCCGTCTCCGCATCGCGAATCTCGCCGACCATGATGACGTCCGGGTCCTGCCGCAGCAGCGCGCGCAACGCGGTCGCGAAGGTGAGGCCGGCCTTCTCGACGACGCCGACCTGGTTGATGCCGTCGAGCTGGATCTCGGCCGGATCCTCGACCGTGCATACATTGTGTGCGTCGCGGTCGAGCATCTGCAGCGCGCAGTAGAGCGACAGCGTTTTGCCGCTGCCGGTCGGCCCGGTGACGAGCACGAGGCCGTGCGGTGCGCGTATCGCAACCTCCATTGCAGCCGCCTGCCGTGCGTCGAAGCCGAGGCGCGCGAGCGTGAGGTCGGGCGGCAGGGTTTCCAGGCGACGCAGCACGAGTTTCTCGCCGAACAGCGTGGGCAGAGAGCTGACCCGATAGTCGCCCCGCATGCCGGCGTCGACCGCAATGCGCAGTCGACCGTCCTGTGGGAGCCGGCGTTCGGCGATGTCCATACGCGCGAGCACCTTGATCCGCGTGACGAGTGCGTCGCGCAGGTGAGCGGGCGGTCGCGCATGTTCATGGAGTACGCCGTCGATGCGCAGACGGATGCGCCAGCCGGATTCGAACGGTTCGACGTGGATGTCGGATGCATCGCGCACGCGGGCTGCGTGAAGCGTGTCGGTCAGCAACCGGACGGCGGGAGAATCGTCGAGCTGCGCCGCATCGAGCGGGCGGGCGCGCGATGCGGGCAACGTGTCGGGGGGAGCAGGCGACCGCTCGGTATGCAGCGGCGCCGCGGGAGAATTGAAATGCATGTGAGCCGGCGTGTCGGACGCCTGTTGATCGTGACCGGTAAATGATCGCGGATCGTCGGCGGCGCCGGCAGTCGACCGTTCGGCTAGTGCGCGGCGGCGCGTGCGCGCGTGCCGCGCGGCTTGAAGAGTTTGACGGTGCGCACGGCCTGATCGTCGCTGCGCATCACCTCGAGCATCACGTCGCGGATTTTCAGGCACACGTCGCCTTCCGGAATTTCCTCGAGGATTTCGAGGATCAGGCCGTTCAGCGTTTTCGGCCCGTCGGTCGGCAGTTGCAGGTGCAGCCAGCGGTTCAGTTCGCGCAGTGGCATGCTGGCGGCGACGATACATTCGCCGTTCTCGTCCCAGCCGCCCGCGCGCTCGCTGCGCGGCATCGACGTCGTGAATTCGCCGATCAGTTCCTCGATGATGTCCTCGGGCGTGACGAGGCCTTCGAGTTCGCCGTACTCGTTGACGACGAGCGCGGTACGTTGCCTGCTTTCCTGGAAATACTGGAGCTGCTGAACGACCGGCGTGCCCGACGGCACGTAGTACGGTTCGGCGAGCAGCGTGCGCAGCGTTTCGCGGTCGAAATCCTGGTTGTGCAGCGCGGTGAGCGTCTTGCGCACGTGCAGCACGCCGAGCACCTTGTCGATGTCGCCCTCGTACACGATCAACCGGTTGTGATAGCAGGTCTCGAGCTGGTGCAGGACGTCGTCGAGCGGCGCGTAGAAGTTGAGCGACTCGATCTGGCGGCGCGGCACCATCACGTCGTCGACGGTGATGTTTTCGAGGTCGAACAGGTTGAGCAGGATGCTGCGGTGCTTGGTCGGCATGAAACTGCTCGACTCGAGCACGATCGCGCGCAGCTCGTCGGCCGACATCCGCTGGTCGCGGCCCTTCTTCGTGTTGATGCGCAGCACCCAGAGCACGCCGTTCGCGAGTGCATTGACGAACCAGACGACCGGCTTGAACACGCGCATGAGCGGCGCGATCACGAGGCTCGCAGGTAGCGCGATGCGCTCGGGATAGGTCGCGCCGACGATCTTCGGCGCGATTTCCGCGAACACGATGATCAGGAACGCGACGACACCGGTCGCGATCGACAGCGCGAGGTTGTTACGGCCGAACGTATGCAGCGCGAGCGACGTCGTCAGAACCGGGATGATCGTGTTGAACAGGTTGTTGCCGATCAGGATCACGCTGAGCAGCAGGTCGGTGCGGGTGAGCAGGCCCTGCGTGGTCTTCGCGCCGAGCACGCCCTGGCCGGCGAGATGCTTCAACCGGTGACGGTTGAGCGCCATCATCGCGGTCTCGGAAATGGAAAAGAAGCTGGAGCAGAGGAGAAGCAGGAAGACGGCGCTGATTTGCGCCCATAAGGGAATTTGGTCCACGCGTCGGAAAGGGCAGTGAAGGACAGGAATGGAGGGAATATAGCAGAGGCCAGTGGCCGGGATGTGTCGCACATGGCGCGACGGCCCGTGCGAACGGGCAAAAAAAAACCGTGCACATGGTGCACGGTTTTTTCAAAATCTGGTCGGGGTGAGAGGATTCGAACCTCCGGCCTCTACGTCCCGAACGTAGCGCTCTACCAGGCTAAGCTACACCCCGATTTTTTGCCCTTCCAACTTCGCAGTTTTCGTTTAGATCGCTGCGTCGTCTCAAGCAAGAACGTAACTATAACGATGTTTTTTCCAAAATGGAATACCTTGATGAAGAAATTTTTCGAGACAAGGTATCGCCTTCGATTCGCGGCGCGTTTACGACTGCCGCGACGTCGAGTACGAGCACAGCTCGAGCAGGCTTTCCTTGTAGATCGAATCCGGGAACGCGGTGATCGCGGCCGCCGCGGCCTGTGCTTCCTGGCGTGCGCATTCGAGCGTATGGTCGAGCGCACCCGAACGTGTGATCGCGTCGAAAATCGTATCGAAGCGATCGGTGCCGCCCTGTTCGATCGCTTCGCGGGCGAGCGCGGACTGTTCGGGCGTGCCGCGTTCGATCAAATAGATGAGCGGCAGCGTCGGCTTGCCTTCGCGCAGATCGTCGCCGGCGTTCTTGCCCATCGCCTCGGCCGTGCCCGCGTAGTCGAGCCAGTCGTCCATGATCTGGAATGCGGTGCCGATGCGGCGGCCATACTCGGCCGCGGCAGCTTCGGTCGGCGCATCGGCGCCCGAGAGCACTGCGCCCAGTCGTGCCGATGCTTCGAACAGCTTCGCGGTCTTGTAGCGGATCACCTGCATGTAGCGCGTCTCGTCGACGTCCGCATCGTGCATGTTGAGAAGCTGCAGCACTTCGCCTTCGGAAATGATCGTCGTCGCTTCCGACAGGATCTCCATCACGCGCATCTTGCCGACGCCGACCATCATCTCGAACGAGCGCGAATAGAGATAGTCGCCTACCAGCACGCTTGCCGCGTTGCCGAACAGCGCGTTGGCCGTCTGGCGACCGCGGCGCAGTTCGGACTCGTCGACGACGTCGTCATGCAGCAGCGTGGCGGTGTGGATGAACTCGACGACGGCAGCCAGCACGTGCCGCTGGTGCGACGTCTCGCCGAGCGCGCCGGCGACGAGCAGCAGCAGGGCCGGACGCAGCCGCTTGCCGCCCGCACCGATGATGTACTCGGCGATCTGGTTGATCAGCAGTACGTCGGACGCGAGGCTTTGCCGGATAACGCGATTCACCTGCTCCATGTCGCTTGCGATCGGAGCGAGCAGGTGGGCGGCGCTGAGGGTGGGGGAGGCGGTGGACGACGACATGATGATCGAAATGGGTGATGCGGCGGATTATAAGTCGAATCCGAGATATCCCGGTCTGCCGGACGCGCCGCAGCCGCGATTTTGGCCGTCTGGCCAGGGCTTGCACGCGGCAATCGCGGATCGGTTTTGACTTCGGTGCTAACCCCATGTATAATCACGTGTTTTCCGCGCGTGGTGTGCGGAAAAATTGGATCCAGAGTGAGGTTCTCAATGTACGCGGTCATAAAAACCGGCGGCAAGCAGTACAAAGTTGCCGTTGGCGAAAAACTCAAAGTAGAACAGATACCGGCTGACATTGACGCTGAAATCACGCTCGACCAGGTTCTCGCAGTGGGCGAAGGCGAATCGATTAAGTTCGGTGCGCCGCTGGTCAGTGGGGCTTCCGTCAAGGCCACCGTTGTGTCGCACGGTCGTCATGCCAAGGTCACCATCTTCAAGATGCGTCGCCGGAAGCACTACCAAAAGCACGGCGGCCACCGCCAGAACTACACTGAGCTGCGCATCGACGCGATCAACGCGTAAGCGCCTCGGTAAAGGAGCAATCAGATGGCACACAAAAAGGCAGGCGGCTCTTCCCGGAACGGCCGCGACTCCGAGTCGAAACGTCTCGGCGTGAAGGTGTACGGCGGCCAGGCAATCAACGCGGGCGGCATCATCGTGCGTCAGCGCGGCACCCGCATGCACGCTGGCGAGAACGTCGGCATGGGCAAGGATCACACCTTGTTCGCGCTGGTCGACGGTCACGTCAAGTTCGCGACCAAGGGCGCGGACAAGAAGCATCTGGTCATCGTTGTCCCGGCGGCTGCCTAAGTTCAGGCACCCAAGGGCTTCGTAGCCGAAAGGCCCCGCAGTCTTCGCGGGGCCTTTTTTTATTTGGCCGCCGGGCGCATGTGCGCGCCGGTGGTTGTCGCCCAACCGGCGGGCAATCGGCCGAACGGCAGATTGTCCAAGCGCGCCGGCGCGCGGCACAATAGCGGTAATACTGGTCGGAGTAACGAATGAAGTTCATTGACGAAGCACGAATCGAAGTCATCGCCGGCGACGGAGGCGATGGCAGCGCGTCGATGCGCCGCGAGAAATTCGTTCCGTTCGGCGGGCCGGACGGCGGAGACGGCGGCCGGGGCGGAAACGTCTACGCGATCGCCGACCGCAACATCAACACGCTGATCGACTACCGTTACGCGAAGAAGCATCTCGCACGCAACGGCGAAAACGGTCGCGGCTCCGATTGCTACGGCAAGGGCGGCGACGACATCACGCTGCGCATGCCGGTCGGCACGGTCGTCACGGACATGGACACGGGCGAGCTGATCGCCGACCTGACCGAGCACGACCAGCAGGTGATGCTCGCGAAGGGCGGTTCCGGCGGCCTCGGCAACCTGCATTTCAAGTCGAGCACGAACCGTGCGCCGCGCCAGAAGACCGACGGCAAGCCCGGCGAGCGACGCATGCTGCGGCTGGAACTGAAGGTGCTCGCCGACGTCGGGCTGCTCGGCATGCCGAACGCCGGCAAGTCGACGTTCATCTCGTCGGTGTCGAATGCGAAGCCGAAAATCGCCGATTATCCGTTCACGACGCTCGCGCCGAATCTCGGCGTCGTGCGGGTTGGCCCGAGCAAGAGTTTCGTGATTGCGGATATCCCGGGGCTGATCGAGGGTGCCGCCGAAGGCGCGGGCCTTGGTCACCAGTTCCTGCGCCACCTGCAGCGCACCGGCGTGCTGTTGCACCTCGTCGATCTGGCCCCGTTCGATGAAAACGTCGATCCGGTCGCGGAAGCGACGGCGATCGTCGGCGAACTGCGCAAGTACGACGAGGCGCTCTACGAGAAGCCGCGGTGGCTCGTGCTGAACAAGCTCGACATGGTGCCGGAAGACGAGCGCAAGGCGCGCGTTGCCGATTTCCTCGAACGTTTCGGCTGGGACGGCCCGGTATTCGAAATCTCGGCACTCACGGGTCAGGGCTGCGAAGCGCTCTGCTACGCGATCTACGACTACCTCGCCGAGCATTCGGAAGCGCACCGCGTGGCGGAGGAGGAAGATCTGGCCGCGGACGTGCGGTTCCGCGATGCGCCGCCAGCCGATGGCGGCACGACGCCCGGCGGCGACGCCTGAGCGGCTCCGACATGCACCGGGCGCGCGGCCCGGTGCCGGAATTTAATCGCGCATCAGATACAGGAGACAGCGCACGATGCGTTCGATCATCGCGGATTCGAAGCGACTGGTGGTGAAGGTGGGCTCCAGCCTCGTGACCAACGACGGCAAGGGACTCGATCATGCTGCAATCGGCCGCTGGGCTGCCCAGATCGCCGCGCTGCGCGCTCAGGGCAAGGAAGTGGTGCTCGTCAGTTCGGGGGCGATTGCCGAAGGGATGCAGCGGCTCGGGTGGAGTAAGCGCCCGCGCGAGATCGACGAGCTGCAGGCGGCCGCTGCTGTCGGCCAGATGGGGCTCGCGCAAGTCTATGAGAGCCGCTTTACCGAGCACGATATCCGCACCGCGCAGATCCTGCTCACGCACGCCGACCTGGCCGATCGCGAGCGCTACCTGAATGCCCGCTCGACGCTGCTTACGCTGTTGCGGCTCGGCGTCGTGCCGATCATCAACGAGAACGACACGGTCGTCACCGATGAAATCAAGTTCGGCGACAACGACACGCTCGGTGCGCTGGTCGCGAACCTGATCGAAGGCGATGCGCTGATCATCCTGACCGACCAGTCGGGGCTGTTCACCGCCGATCCGCGCAAGGATCCGAACGCGACGCTGGTCGCGGAAGCCAGCGCCGGCGCGCCGGAACTCGAGGCGATGGCGGGCGGCGCAGGCTCGAGCCTCGGCCGTGGCGGGATGCTCACGAAGATCCTGGCGGCAAAGCGCGCGGCGCACAGCGGCGCGAACACCGTGATCGCGAGCGGGCGGGAGCCCGACGTGCTGGTGCGGCTTTCCGCGGGCGAGGCGATCGGCACGCAGCTGATCGCGCGCACTGCACGGATGGCGGCGCGCAAACAGTGGATGGCCGATCATCTGCAGGTGCGCGGGCACGTCGTGATCGATGCGGGTGCGGTCGAGAAACTGACCGGCGGCGGCAAGAGCCTGCTGCCGATCGGCGTGACTGGCGTGCAGGGCGCGTTCGCGCGAGGCGAGGTGATCGCGTGCGTCGGTCCGGACGGGCGCGAAGTGGCGCGTGGCCTCACGAACTACAGCAGCGCGGAAACGAAGCTGATTCACCGCAAGCCGAGCGGCGAGATCGAGACGGTCCTCGGCTACATGCTGGAGCCCGAGCTGATTCACCGCGACAACCTCGTACTGGTGTAACCGCTCGGCCTGGCATCGGCAAACGACAAAAAAGCCCGCATTGCGCGGGCTTTTTCATTGCGGCGGCCAGCGGCCAGATGTCCCGTGCCGCTCGGTCAGTGCAACTGGCTCATCGCGGTACGGTGGAACCGGACGTTCTCCAGAATCTGCTGGGTCGAGCCCTGCGGCATCTTGTTCGAGCAGAAGTAGTCCTGGTAGAGCGCGGCGTGATACGCATTCAGCTCGCCGTTCTCGATGCGGCGCCAGTCGTTCTCGACCGTGCGGTCCCAGCCGTCGTGATCCGAATTCAGGCCCGCGTACTGGCGCCATTCATAGGTGTCGCAGCGGATGCCTTCGTAGTTCACGTTGCGCGCGCCGGCCGGGCTCGTGATGACGACCGCATATCGCACGACGCCGTCGGTGCCGACCGCGAGCGACTTCGCATCGATGGCGAACTTGAGCGGCGTGTTCTGCGACACGTTGAATGGCAGCAGGTCACCTGCTTGCGGCAGCGCAGGCAGCGTATCGACCGGGTTCTCCTTCCAGTTGCCCTGGCGGTCCAGCAGATACACGAAGGCGCTGTCATCCTTGTTGGTCGGCGTCTTCGAATTCGCGCAGCCGGCCAGTGCCGCCGCTGCGGCGATCGATGCGAGCGCGAGAGCAATCGCTTTCAATATGCATTCCTCGTAAAAAAAGGGCGCGACACCAAGGTCGCGCCCGGTCATGCAGTCCGACTCGTCACTTGCCGATGATCACCTGGGGCGGCAGCTCGTCGAGCGTGCTCGCGTCCATTTCGATCTCCGAACAAACCACCGATGTGTCGACAATCGTCAGCGTCTGCTGGACCTGCGTGCCGATCACGCGCGGATAGCGCGACGGACGCGGCCCACGCGGCTTGTCGGCTCGCTGCGCCGGGCGGCGCAGGAAGCGTGACAGTTCCGTCAGCGCCAACTGATAGACATCCCGCTTGAACTCGATCACCGCATCGAGCGGCACCCAGTACTCGTTCCAGCGCCACGCATCGAACTCCGGGTGGTCGGTCGCGCGCAAGCAAATGTCGCAATCGCGTCCGACCATCCGCAGCAGGAACCAGATCTGCTTCTGGCCGCGGTAATGTCCGCGTACTTCGCGTTTGATGAACTTGTCAGGCACCTCGTAACGCAACCAGTCGCGAGTGCGGCCGATTATCTTGACGTGTTCCGGGTGCAGGCCGGTTTCCTCGTGCAGCTCCCGGTACATCGCCTGCATGGGGGTCTCGCCATACTTGATCCCACCTTGAGGAAACTGCCAGGAATGCTCGCGGAGCCGCTTGCCCCAAAACACCTCGTTGCGCGCGTTCAAGAGGATGATGCCGACGTTCGGGCGAAAGCCTTCACGATCCAGCATACAACCACCTTCGAATCCTTTAAAATTGCTTTGATTATAAACAGATAACGGGCGCTGCGCACCGTGACGGAGCGAATCCGCCCGGGGTGCATCGGCTGAATTGTCCCTGATTTGTCTGCTACGTCATCTGCGCCATCGCCGTTCGTCGCGCGCAGCTTTTTCACCTTGAAACTTTTTCGGGCGCCCCGCCTGGGGCGCCGTATTTGGAACCGTCCGCATGAAAGCTTCCCGTTTCTTTATCGGCACCCTCAAAGAAGCACCGGCCGACGCAGAGATCGTCAGCCACAAGCTGATGGTGCGCGCCGGCATGATCCGTCGTGTCGCCGGCGGCATCTATAACTACCTGCCGGTCGGCCTGCGCTCGATTCGCAAGGTCGAGGCGATCGTGCGCGAGGAAATGAACCGGGCAGGCGCCATCGAGCTGCTGATGCCGGCCGTGCAACCGGCCGAGCTGTGGCAGGAATCGGGGCGCTGGGAGCAGTACGGCCCCGAGCTGCTGCGCTTCAAGGACCGCAAGGACAACGACTTCGTGATCGGGCCGACGCACGAGGAAGTCGTCACCGATATCGCGCGCAACCAGATCAAGAGCTACCGGCAGATGCCGGTGAACTTCTATCAGATCCAGACGAAGTTCCGCGACGAGATCCGTCCGCGTTTCGGCGTGATGCGCGGCCGCGAATTCATCATGAAGGACGCGTATTCGTTCGACAAGGACGCAGCCGGCCTGAACGAGTCGTATCGCAAGATGTACGACGCGTACGTGCGCATCTTTACGCGCCTGGGTCTCGAGTTCCGTGCGGTCGCGGCCGACAGCGGCTCGATCGGCGGCAACTTCTCGCACGAGTTCCACGTGATCGCCGATACCGGCGAGGACGCGATCGCCTACTGCCCGACGTCCGAGTTCGCGGCGAACATCGAGGCGGCAGAAGCGCTGCCGCTGGTCGCGGAGCGCGCGGCGCCGGCCGAAGCGATGGAAAAGGTCGCGACGCCCGGCAAGGCGAAGTGCGAAGCCGTCGCCGAGCTGCTGGCGATCCCGCTCGAGCGTACGATCAAGTCGATCGTGCTGGCCACCGACAACGAAGGCGCCGAGCCGACCATCTGGCTCGTGATGCTGCGCGGCGACCATGACCTGAACGAGATCAAGGTGTCGAAGCTGCCGGGTCTGAAGAACCACCGCTTCGCGACCGAGCAGGAAATCGTCGAGTGGTTCGGCACGCCGCCGGGCTATCTCGGCCCGGTCGGCACGAAGAAGCCGGTGAAGGTGATCGCCGATCGCACGGTCGCGAACATGAGCGACTTCGTTGTCGGTGCGAACGAGGTCGACTATCACATCGCGGGTGTGAACTGGGGCCGCGACCTGCCGGAGCCGGACGTCGCCGACGTGCGCAACGTGAAGAAGGGCGATCCGTCGCCGGACGGCAAGGGCACGATCGACATCTGCCGCGGCATCGAAGTCGGTCACGTGTTTCAGCTCGGCACCAAGTACTCGGAAGCGCTGGGCGCGACGTTCCTCGACGAGTCGGGCAAGCCGCAGCCGATGCTGATGGGTTGCTACGGCGTCGGCGTCACGCGCATTCTGGGCGCGGCGATTGAACAGAACTTCGACGACAAGGGCATCATCTGGCCCGAGTCGATCGCACCGTTCGAAATCGTGCTGTGCCCGATGGGCTACGACCGTAGCGACATGGTTCGCGAGGCGGCCGACAAGCTGTACGCGGAGCTGACGGCGGCCGGCATCGACGTGATCCTCGACGATCGCGGCGAGCGCCCGGGCGTGATGTTCGCCGACTGGGAGCTGATCGGCGTGCCGCATCGCCTGGTGATCGGCGAGCGCGGCCTGAAGGAAGGCAAGATCGAGTACCAGGGCCGCCGCGATGCCGAAGCGACGCTGCTGCCGGCCGACACGGCTGCGGCCACGGTGACGGAGAAGATCCGCGCCGCGCTCGCGCGTTGATCGCGGCAATCGGGGGACACGGTGGAATACACCTTCCTGTCGGCCACCGTGCTCCTCGTGCTGATCACGGATCCGCTCGGTAACATCCCGCTGTTCATTTCGGCGATGCGGGACGTGCCGCGCGAGCGGCGCGTGAAGCTGATCCTGCGTGAAGTGGGGATCGCGTTCGTGATCCTGCTGTTCTTCATGGTGGTCGGCGACCGCTTCCTGCGGATGATGAGTCTCACCGACCTGTCGCTGCGGCTCGGCGGCGGGATCGTGCTGTTCCTGATCGCGCTGCGGATGATCTTTCCGCATCCGGACGGCGCGCTCGGCAGCGATCCGCGCGCGGGTGGCGAACCGTTCATCGTGCCGCTCGCGATTCCGGCGCTGGCCGGCCCGTCGGCACTCGCGACGGTGATGCTGCTGACGTCGCAGGCGCCGGGCAAGATGCTCGAGTGGGTCGGCGCGCTGACGGTCACGATGATCGTCTGTGCGATCACGCTGGTATTGGCCGAACGGATCCAGCAATGGCTCGGCGAGCGAACCGTCGCGGCGTTCGAGCGGCTGATGGGTCTCGTGCTAGTCGCGATCTCGGTCGAGATGCTGCTGGCCGGCATCCGGGCATTCGTGCACCAGCTGTAACGTCGGCCGCGCAGGCCAAAAAAAGCGGCGCGCCGGGAAACCGGTGCGCCGCTTTTTTATCGTCGGGGCAGGGCGATCAGACGTTCGTGGTCAGCGCACGGATCGTCGGCAGATTGCGCCAGTAACCCTTCGCGTCCATCCCGCAGCCGAACACGTAGCGGTCCGGCACCGAGAAGCCGCAGAAATCGGGGTGCAGCGGCTTCGCCTTCGCGAGCGTCTTCTCGCACAGCACGGCGGACATGAAGCGCTTCGCGCCCATGTCGAGGATGCGGTCGCGGATCGCGGCCATCGTTTCGCCTTCGTCGAGGATGTCGTCGAGTACGAGCACGATCCGGTCCTTCACCGATTCTCGCGGCGCGACGCGCCAGTGCATCTCCGGGCTGCCCTGCGTCGTGTTGCGGTAGCGGGTCAGGTGGATGTAGTCGAACTCCAGCGGGAAATCGAGATGCGGCAGCAGCATCCCGGTAAACACCGCGGCGCCGCCCATCACCGAGAGAACGAGCGGGAACGCGTCGCCGATCTCGGCGCGGATCGCGTCGGCCATCTTGGAGATCGAAGCGTTGACGGCATCGGCCGAGACGATCTCTTCGGAGTGGTCGAAAATGTGGAGGGCTTCTTCGCGGTTCATGTGTTCTGGCGGCCAGTCGGTATACAAACAAGAATGAAGCAGAACGGCCGGCGCGCGCTACGGCAAAAACCCGCGCGCCGGCCGACAGGCGAAATCAGCGCATGCCGGGCATCATGCCCTTCAGGCCGCGCATCATCTTCTGCATGTTGCCGCCCTTCAGCTTCTTCATCATCGTACGCATCTGATCGTACTGGTTCAGCATCCGGTTGACTTCCTGCACCGGCACGCCCGCGCCGGCTGCAATGCGGCGCTTGCGCGTCGCCTTGATGATTTCGGGTTTCGCGCGCTCGGCGGGCGTCATCGAGCTGATGATCCCTTCCATCCGGCGGATCTGCTTCTCGGCCTGGCCCATGTCGGCGCCGGCCGCCGCCTGCTGGAACTGCGCGGGCAGCTTGTCCATCAGCGACGACAGGCCGCCCATGTTCTTCATCTGCGAGATCTGCGCGCGGAAATCGTTCAGGTCGAAGTCGCCGCCTTTCTTTACCTTGTCGGCGAGCTTCTGCGCGGCCTGTACGTCGACGCCGCGCTGCGCTTCCTCGACGAGCGCGAGGATGTCGCCCATGCCGAGGATCCGGTTCGCCATCCGGTCGGGGTGGAACACCTCGAGGCCGTCGAGCTTTTCGGCGACGCCGACGAACTTGATCGGTTTGCCCGTGACGTGACGCACCGACAGCGCCGCACCGCCGCGCGAATCGCCGTCGAGCTTGGTCAGCACGACGCCGGTGAGCGGCAGCGTGTCGTTGAACGCCTTCGCGGTGTTGACCGCGTCCTGGCCGAGCATCGCGTCGACGACGAACAGCGTTTCGGCCGGCTTCAGCGTGCCGTGCAGCGCGGCGATTTCCTGCATCATCGCCTCGTCGATACCGAGACGGCCGGCCGTATCGACGAGCAGCACGTCATGGTAGTGGCGCTTCGCCCAGTCGACGGCGGCGACCGCGATGTCGACGGGCTTCTGGTCCGGTGTCGACGGGAAGAAGTCGGCGCCGACCTGCTCGGTCACCGTTTTCAACTGCATGATCGCGGCCGGGCGATACACGTCGCACGACACCGTCAGCACCTTCTTCTTGTACTTCTCGCGCAGCAGCTTCGCGAGCTTGCCGACGGTCGTGGTCTTGCCGGCACCCTGCAGGCCGGCCATCAGGATCACGGCGGGCGGCGTGACCGCGAGGTTCAGCTCGGCGGCCTTGCCTTCGTAGTCGCCGCCGATCACCGCGGTCAGCTCCTTCTGGACCACGCCGACGAGCGCCTGGCCCGGCGACAGGCTGCTGATCACCTCCTCGCCGAGCGCCTTTTCCTTGACCTTGGCGATGAATTCGCGGACGACGGGCAATGCGACGTCGGCCTCCAGCAGCGCGAGACGCACCTCGCGGAGCATCTCCTGGGTGTTCGCCTCGGTAAGCCGGGCCTCGCCGCGCAGCGTCTTGACGACGCGCGCCATCCGTTGAGTGAGATTGTCGAGCATGGGGAGCGATGGACAGTGGGGCCCGAAGGCGCGATGGAACCTGACAAAGGGAGCCGTCGCGGGAAGGGGGCCTAGTGTAAACTTCGAACATGGATATTGTACTGTATGCCCTCACCGCATTCCTGTACGGCGGCCTCGCCGTTGCAGGCTGGCGCACGCACCGCCAGGGCGCGACGCCGCTCGTCGCGAGCGTGCCGGCCGTACCGGTCCCTGCGTCCGCCGCGTCGGGGATGAGCGGGGCCGGCCGCGCGCTGCTGTTTGCCGCGCTCGTCGCGCACGGCGTGCTGCTGCACATGACGATCTTCCCGAACGACGCGATGATCTTCGGTTTCGCGTTCGCGCTGTCCGCGATGTTCTGGCTCGGCGCCGGCATCTACTGGATCGAGAGCTTTTTCTTCCCGCTCGACAGCCTGCGCCTGCTCGTGCTGCCGCTCGCGTGCGTCGCGTCGCTGCTGCCGCTCGTGTTCGGCGGCGTGCGGGTGCTTCCTTACGCCGCAGCGCCGCTGTTCAAGATGCACTTCCTGATCGCGAACATCGCGTACGGTCTCTTCGCGATCGCCGCACTGCACGCAATCCTGATGCTGATGGTCGAGCGCCGTCTGCAGTCGCTGCGAAGCGGCGGACGCGGCGGCTCGACCGGCTGGATCGCGAGCTGGCTCGAAACGCTGCCGCCGCTCCTCACGCTCGAGAAGCTGCTGTTCCGGCTGATCGGCGCGGGCTTCGTGCTGCTCACGCTGACGCTTGCATCGGGGATCCTGTTCAGCGAGCAGGTCGATGCGCGCGCGCTGCGGCTCGACCACAAGACCGTGTTCGCGGTGCTGTCGTGGCTGATGTTCGGCGGCCTGCTGGTCGCGCGCAAGACATCGGGCTGGCGCGGGCGTGGCGCCGCGCGCTGGGTGCTCGTGTCGTTTGCCGCGCTGCTGCTCGCGTATGTGGGCAGCCGGTTCGTTTTCGAGGTGCTGCTGCACCGCTCCGTGGTTTGAACGCAGGTTTCCGATGCGACAGATTCTTCTCCTGATTCTTCTCTTCTTCGCGGGTTCGTGGATCGCGCGCAAGCTGCGCCAGGCCCAGGAGCACGCGCAGGCGCGCACCGGCCGCGGCGCCGGCTACGATGGCGCATCCGGTCACGGCGGCGCCGGCGCGGCACGCCCGAATGGCGATGCACGCTCGCTGCCCGAACCGATGGTGCGCTGCGCCGAATGCGGCGTGCATGCGCCGAAGGGCGAAGCCGTCGTGTCGGACGGCGAGTATTTCTGCAGCACCGAGCACGCGCAGCGCCATCGCACGCACGCGAGCGGCTCCGACGCGCGATGAGCGCCGTGCCGCTGCTGTCGGTCGACGCGAACGGCTGGGTGCGTGAAGCGCGCCATGCCCCGTCGCCGAATTTCGAGGCGCGGCCCGCGGGCGCGGTACCGACGCTCGTCGTCGTGCACAACATCAGCCTGCCGCCCGGCGAGTTCGGCGGCGACGCGATCGAGGCGCTGTTCCTGAATCGCCTCGATTGCGATGCGCACCCCTATTACCAGAGTCATCTGCGCGGCGTGCGCGTGTCCGCGCACTTCCTGATCCGCCGCGACGGCGAACTCGTGCAGTTCGTGTCGTGCGACGAGCGCGCGTGGCATGCGGGCGCGTCGGATTTCTTCGGCCGGCCGCGCTGTAACGACTTCTCGATCGGCATCGAGCTCGAAGGCGCGGACGACGTGCCGTTCGACGCGGCGCAGTACGCAACGCTCGGCGTGCTCGCACGCACGCTTGCGGCGCGCTACCCGGTCGATGCGGTAGCGGGGCATTCCGACATCGCGCCGGGCCGCAAGACCGACCCGGGTCCGCACTTCGATTGGCAACGCTTCGCGGACGATGCCGGCTTTTCCGCCGAATACTTTCCTTTCCGTCAGCACCGAGCGCAGGGTTTTTGAGCCGGCAAAAAAAATTTTTCCGACCAATGCCTTGTCACGTCTGCCCGTCCGGGGGGCAGGGGTGATGTCAATACCTTTCGCGCAAATTCTCCGTTTTGACCTCGTCCGAATGTCCACTATACTTGGTGCCGGTTGAGTAGTTCTGTACTAGATATAGTGTGTGCCGCAGGGGAAACCCCAGCGGCACCGGCCGGCGGGCAACGCCGGCGGACAGGGTTCTCAGGCGGCGCATCAGGCCGGGCGGTCCGGGCGTCGCGATCAAGCGCAGCGAACTTCGACGGGGCAGGGTATACATGACGAAGCACACGACCGGATCGGTTGTCGCGCATCGGCCGCACCGGTTTCCCCGACGCATCGCTCGCCTCTTACCGCTTGCGCACCGCATTGCGCAGCGTTCGTTTTAATCCGCGGTTCTCTCCGCACCATCCAACACCAGGAGCTTTGCATATGCAAACCACCGACAACGCGACCTCCCAGTACGAGAGCGCCTCGAGCCGTCCGCTCGGCGGGACCGAACAGGGCGCGCAGGGCCTCGCGCCGCAAGCCACATTCGCCGACTACAAGGTGATCCGCCGCAACGGCAGCGTGGTGTCGTTCGAGCCTTCGAAGATCGCGATCGCGGTGACCAAGGCTTTCCTGGCCGTCAATGGCGGGCAGGGCGCGGCATCGGCGCGCGTGCGCGAACTCGTCGAGCAGCTGACGCACAGCGTCGTGCGCGCGCTCGTGCGTAGCCGTCCGAACGGCGGTACGTTCCATATCGAAGACATTCAGGATCAGGTCGAACTCGCGCTGATGCGCGGCGGCGAGCACAACGTCGCGCGTGCGTACGTGCTGTATCGCGAGAAGCGTCACCTCGAGCGCCAGCATGCGGGCGAGGAAGCAGCGGCAGTCGGCGGCGAGGCGAGCACCGGCATCAACGTCGTCGACAACGGCGTCACGCGCCCGCTCGACCTGAACGCACTGCGCGCGCTGATCGTGTCGGCATGCGACGGTCTCGGCGCTGCGGTTAACCCTGACCCGATCGTCGCGGAGACGGTGAAGAACCTGTACGACGGCGTGCCGATGAGCCAGGTCTACGACTCGGCGATCCTCGCTGCGCGCACGATGATCGAAAAGGATCCGGCGTACAGCCAGGTCACGGCCCGCATCCTGCTGCACACGATCCGTCGCGAGATCCTCGGCGAGGAAGTTGTGCAGGCCGACATGTCGGCCCGCTACGCGGAATACTTCCCGCAGTTCCTGAAGCGCGGCGTCGACGCCGGCCTGCTCGACGACAAGCTGCTGCAGTTCGACCTGAAGCGTCTGGGCGAAGCGCTCGACGCGAACCGCGACCTGCAGTTCGGCTACCTCGGCCTGCAGACGCTGTACGACCGCTACTTCCTGCACGTCGACGGCAACCGCATCGAAATGCCGCAGGCATTCTTCATGCGCGTCGCGATGGGCCTGTCGCTGAACGAGATCGACCGCGAAACGCGCGCGATCGAGTTCTACAACGTGCTGTCGAGCTTCGACTTCATGAGCTCGACGCCGACGCTGTTCAACTCGGGCACGCACCGCTCGCAGCTGTCGTCGTGCTACCTGACGACGGTCGCGGACGATCTCGACGGCATCTATGAAGCGCTGAAGGAAAACGCGCTGCTGTCGAAGTTCGCCGGCGGTCTGGGCAACGACTGGACGCGCGTGCGCGCACTTGGCTCGCATATCAAGGGTACGAACGGCAAGTCGCAAGGCGTGGTGCCGTTCCTGAAGGTCGTCAACGACACGGCCGTCGCGGTCAACCAGGGCGGCAAGCGCAAGGGTGCGGTGTGCGCGTACCTCGAATCGTGGCACCTGGACATCGAGGAGTTCCTCGAGCTGCGCAAGAACACCGGCGACGATCGCCGCCGCACGCACGACATGAACACGGCGAACTGGATTCCCGACCTGTTCATGAAGCGCGTGATGGAAGGCGCGGACTGGACGCTGTTCTCGCCGTCGACCTGCCCGGATCTGCACGACAAGTTCGGCGCGGAGTTCGAGGCGGCTTACACGGCTTACGAAGACAAGGTCGCGCGCGGCGAGATCAAGCTGTTCAAGAAGATCCCGGCGCAGCAGCTCTGGCGCAAGATGCTCGGCATGCTGTTCGAAACGGGCCACCCGTGGATCACGTTCAAGGATCCGTGCAACATCCGCTCGCCGCAGCAGCACGTAGGCGTCGTCCACTCGTCGAACCTGTGCACGGAAATCACGCTGAACACGAGCGACACCGAAATCGCGGTGTGCAACCTCGGTTCCGTGAACCTCGTCGCCCACCTGGTGAAGCAGGCCGACGGCAGCTACGCGCTCGACCACGACAAGCTGAAGCGCACGATCAGCGTCGCGATGCGCATGCTCGACAACGTGATCGACATCAACTACTACGCGGTGCCGAAGGCGCGTAACTCGAACCTGAAGCACCGCCCGGTCGGCATGGGCATCATGGGCTTCCAGGACTGCCTGCACCTGCTGCGCACGCCGTACGCGTCGGAAGCGGCAGTCGAGTTCGCCGATCGTTCGATGGAAGCGGTCTGCTACTACGCCTACTACGCGTCGACCGAGCTGGCCGAGGAACGCGGCCGCTACTCGAGCTACCGCGGCTCGTTGTGGGATCGCGGCATCCTCCCGCAGGACACGCTGAAGCTGCTGACGGAAGCGCGTGGCGGCTACGTCGAGGTCGACACGTCCGAGTCGCTCGACTGGACGACGCTGCGTTCGCGGATCGCCTCGTACGGCATGCGCAACTCGAACTGCGTCGCGATCGCGCCGACGGCGACGATCTCGAACATCATCGGCGTGTCGGCGTGCATCGAGCCGACCTTCCAGAACCTGTACGTGAAGTCGAACCTGTCGGGCGAATTCACGGTGGTGAACGAGTACCTCGTTCGCGACCTGAAGGAGCGCGGTCTGTGGGACGAAGTGATGGTCGCCGACCTGAAGTACTTCGACGGGATGCTGTCGCGCATCGACCGCATCCCGTCCGACCTGCGTGCGATCTACGCGACCGCATTCGAAGTCGATCCGACGTGGCTGGTCGAAGCGGCATCGCGTCGCCAGAAGTGGATCGACCAGGCGCAGTCGCTGAACATCTACATGGGCGGCGCGTCGGGCAAGAAGCTCGACGAGGTCTACAAGCTCGCATGGCTGCGTGGTCTGAAGACGACCTACTATCTCCGCACGATGGCGGCGACGCACGTCGAGAAGTCGACGGTCGCACACGGCGCGCTGAACGCAGTGCCGACGGGCGGCTCGGGCAGCGGCGGCGCGCAAGGCGCAGCAGGCGGCTTCGGTGCGGCAGGTGGCGATGCATCGTCGGGTGCGGTCAATGCGGCACCGGCGCTCGCGCCGGTCGAAGCAGACGGTCCGGTGTGCACGATGCGTCCGGGCGATCCGGGCTTCGACGAGTGCGAAGCTTGCCAGTAACGCGGCGCGCATCGACCTGAAGAAGGTTCGAGCGGCGCGCACGACAACCGATCGAGGTTGAAGTGTGCGCCGCTCTCAACTAAAAAAATGATAAGGAATCTGTAACGCGACATCTGCGTTGCAGTCACTGGCAAGCGATCGAAACATCCCCGACAGCGTCGCGTTTCGATCAGCGTTCGATGCGTCGAGCGCACCTCGCGATACATGTGCGACACACGTCGCGCTCTGCATGAACGACGATGCGTTGCTCAAAGTGTTGTATCGAGGTCGCAACGCGAATCGAAAAAAGGATTTTTCGTGAGCGAACCCTTTTATCGCTCAGGAAAAGATGGTACAAACCGTTCTAAATTGATGGTGAGAATTTATGCTCAACTGGGATGACGAGAAGACTGCCGTAACCCCCGCGAGCGGAGCGCAGCAAAACGCGTTGCGCACCTCCGCCGGGATGGTTGTCGGAATGCAGGCCGCAGCGCCTGCCGCCCATCAGGTCCGTGACATTTTCGAAGGCGATCTTGCGGTGCCGCCGCAAGCATCAGCTGTTCCCGCTGGCGGTTCCGAAGCGCGGGTCAATGTCGCCGACAAGCGCATCATCAACGGCCAGACTGACGTCAATCAGCTGGTGCCGTTCAAGTACAAGTGGGCGTGGGAAAAGTATCTGGCGGGTTGCGCGAACCACTGGATGCCGCAGGAAATCAACATGTCCCGCGACATCGCACTGTGGAAGGACCCGAACGGTCTGACCGAGGACGAGCGCCGTATCGTCAAGCGTAACCTCGGTTTCTTCGTGACGGCCGATTCGCTCGCCGCGAACAACATCGTGCTCGGCACGTACCGCCACATCACGGCGCCCGAGTGCCGGCAGTTCCTGCTGCGCCAGGCGTTCGAAGAGGCGATCCACACGCACGCGTACCAATACATTGTCGAATCGCTCGGTCTCGACGAAGGCGAGATCTTCAACGCGTACCACGAGGTCACGTCGATCCGCGCGAAGGACGAATTCCTGATCCCGTTCATTCATACGCTGACGGATCCGGCCTTCAAGACCGGCACGCTCGAAGCGGATCAGAAGCTGCTGAAGTCGCTGATCGTGTTCGCCTGCATCATGGAAGGCCTGTTCTTCTATGTCGGTTTCACGCAGATCCTCGCGCTCGGCCGCCAGAACAAGATGACGGGTGCTGCGGAGCAATATCAGTACATCCTGCGCGACGAGTCGATGCACTGCAATTTCGGCATCGACCTGATCAACCAGATCAAGCTCGAGAACCCGCATCTCTGGACCGCGGAATTCCGCGCGGAGATCCGCGAGCTGTTCAAGCAGGCTGTCGAACTCGAATACCGCTACGCCGAGGACACGATGCCGCGCGGCGTGCTGGGTTTGAACGCGTCGATGTTCAAGAGCTACCTGCGCTTCATCAGCAATCGCCGTTGCCAGCAGATCGGCCTCGATCCGCTGTACCCGAACGAGGAAAACCCGTTCCCGTGGATGAGCGAAATGATCGACCTGAAGAAGGAACGCAACTTCTTCGAGACGCGAGTGATCGAGTATCAGACGGGCGGCGCGCTGTCCTGGGAATAACCCGCAGCAGCGAACCCGTCACATGATGGAGCAGCCGGTGGCCTCTCGGTCCCGGCCCAAGGTTTAGGAGCAAGAACGCCTGATGCAAAGCATGCCCGGTGCCTTAACGGCCCAACGACATGATCGGCACTTTGCGAACCCTTCAGTGGGATGGGCAAACTTCCCTCCGGAAAAAGCGGACGGCCGTGTGGCGGTCCGCTTGATCAAGCGATTAGGGGTGGCGGCGCGAGGTGCGCCGGCTACCGACTTGATTTGGCGCGCGAGGCCACGGGGTCACGCGCGCCATACCGTATTCATTAGCGTAAGCGAGCGGTATCCGCGTACGCCGATGAATAGCCCGCTTCGAAGCGCACGTCCTGAACAGCGTCCGCGGGAAGCGGGTTTTGACGAAGGGTGTAGTTTGAACTGACTCTCATCTGAACCTGAAGGAGAACAACATGGCTACTGCCAAGAAGAAACCGGCTGCTAAGAAGGTTGCTGCCAAGAAGACCGTTGCGAAGAAGGCTGCAGCTCCGGCGAAGAAGGCCGCTGCAGTGAAGAAGGTAGCTGCGAAGAAGGTCGCGGTGAAGAAGGTTGCCGCGAAGAAGGCAGCACCGGCGAAGAAGGCTGCCGCGAAGAAGGTCGCAACGAAGAAGGTTGCAGCCAAGAAGGTCGCAGCTAAGAAAGTCGCGGTGAAGAAGGTTGCCGCGAAGAAGGCTGCACCGGCGAAGAAGGCCGCTGTGAAGAAGGTTGCAGCCAAGAAGGCAGCACCGGCGAAGAAGGCTGCTGCGAAGAAGGCGGCACCGGCGAAGAAGGCTGCAGCCAAGAAGGCCGCGCCTGCGAAGAAGGCTGCAGCCAAGAAGGCCGCGCCTGCGAAGAAGGCTGCTGCGAAGAAGGCCGCGCCCGCCAAGAAGGCTGCCCCTGCGAAGAAGGCTGCTGCTGCACCGAAGGCTGCCGCTCCCAAGGCTGCTGCACCGGCGAAGAAGGCTGCTGCTCCGAAGAAGGCCGTCGTGAAGAAGGCCGCACCGGCAACCACCGCGTCGACCGCATCGGTTGCGCCGGCATCGGGCGCGAAGACCGCGCTCAACCCGGCAGCGGCATGGCCGTTCCCGACCGGCAGCCGCCCGTAATCGCGACTGACCAGTACCACCCGGACACTCACGTGGTGTCCGCGGGTTGAGTAGCGCTACTCAATCGGTCCCGCCATCTCGTTTGGATGGCGGGATTTTTTTCGTCCGCATTGCTGCGTCCATGTGCCGGCGGGCACGGCCGAGTAGGGGCGAAAAAAAACGCATGTGCAGCATCGCACATGCGTTCGACCGCGGCTTGCGCCGCGTGCTGAGGATGCTCGTTAGTGCGTGACGCGCGTGATGCCGCCGCTCGACAGCAGTCGCACGCGGTCGCCCGCGCGGAACATTTCGCCGCTCGCTGCCTGCGTGATCGAGCGCAGGTCGCCATTGTCGAGACGCACGGTGATTTCGACACCGTTCGCCGTGCTGAGGTTTTCGCCGACCGCGTTGCCCGCGACCGCGCCGACGAGACCGCCGGCGATCGCCGTCAGGATCGACCCCTTGCCGCCGCCGATCGCGCTGCCCGCGACTGCGCCGAGCGCACCGCCGCCGAGCGTGCCGATCGCGCTGCCGCCGCCGTCGGACTGGATGCGCACCGCACGGACGCTTTCGACCGTGCCCATGCGCACAGTCTGTTCGCGCTGTGCCTGGCCGACGCTATAGACATCCGCCGAACCCGGCGGCGTGAAGCAGCCGGCCAGCGTCAGCGTGGCCGTCAGCATGGCCGCGAGCGTGAGGGTTTTTTTCGTCAACATCTGTGCTCTCCCACAATATTCATTTGAGACTGTAACCGAAGGCAGCCTCGAAGCGCGCATCGATTTCGGCGCGCGTCAGTGCGTAAGTCTGGGGCCCTTGGTGGGCGATCTTGATCGAGCCCATCAGGCTCGCGAGGCGGCCCGTGGTTGCCCAGTCGAGACCATTTTCGATGCCGTACAGCAGGCCGCCCCGGAAGGCGTCGCCGCAGCCTGTCGGATCGACGACACGCTCGGATTGCACGACCGGAATCTGTTCTTCGCCGTTTTTGTGAAGAATGGTCGAGCCGTGCTCGCCGCGCGTGATGATCAACGCCTGAACCCGGCTGGCGATTTCCTGTTCGGACCAGCCCGTCTTGTCGCTGACGAGCTTGCCTTCGTAGTCGTTGACCGCGACGAAGGTCGCGAGTTCAATGATGCGTCGCAGCGTCGCACCGTCGAACAGCGGCAGGCCCTGGCCCGGATCGAAGATGAACGGAATGCCGGCCTTCGCGAATTGCTCGGCGTGCTGGACCATCCCTTCGAAACCGTCCGGTGCGACGATGCCGAGCTTCACGCCCGACACATCGTCCGCGCGGTTCAGATGCGACTGCATCATCGCGCCCGGGTGGAATGCGGTGATCTGGTTGTTGTCAAGATCGGTCGTGATCATCGCTTGCGCGGTGTGCGTTTCGGCCACCACGCGCACGCTCGCCTTCGACAGCCCGAGGGCATCGAGGCGCTCGAGATAGCGGTCCGCGTCGTTCGCGCCGACCGTCGCCATGATGCGCGCATCGCCGCCGAGCATGTGCAGTGCGTAAGCGATGTTCCCCGCGCAACCGCCGAATTCGCGACGCATCGTCGGCACGAGGAAGCTCACGTTGAGAAGGTGAACCTGGTCGGGCAGGATGTGCTCGCGAAACCGGCCTTCGAAGGTCATGATGTTGTCGTAGGCGAGCGAGCCGCAAATCAGCGTAGTCAAGGCGTGCGTTCCTGTAGAGAGCAAAGGGAGGCGGCCGCCCGGCCGGCGCGGAGGGCCCGTCGGGCCTCGCGCGGCAGGGCCGGGCGGCAGCGGATTACTTCAGTGCGGCGAGTGCTGCGTCGTAGTTCGGCTCGTCCTTGATCTCGCTGACGAGTTGCGCGTGGATCACCTTGTCCTGCGCGTCGAGCACGACGACCGCGCGTGCGGTCAGGCCGTTCAGCGGGCCGCTCGTCACGTCGACGCCGTAGGCGTTCGCGAATGCGCGGCCGGTGCGGAACGTCGAAGCCGTCACGACGTTCGACAGGCCTTCAGTCGTGCAGAAGCGCGTGGCGGCGAACGGCAGGTCGCCCGACACGACGATCACGACCGTGTTGTCGAGCGACGATGCGGCTTCGTTGAACTTGCGGGTCGACGTCGCGCAGGTCGGCGTGTCGAGGCTCGGCACGATGTTCAACACCTTGCGCTTGCCGGCGAAGCTGGCGAGCGACACGTCGGCGAGGTCCTTGCCGACCAGCTTGAAGTCGGGGGCTTGCGAGCCGACGGCCGGGAACGTGCCGGCGAGATCGATCGGGTTGCCACCCAGCGTAACTTTGCTCATGTTCGTGCTCCGAAATAGCGCGCCCCTTGGGCGCGCGGGTTGAGACGGCGCGCATGCGCGCGCCGCGACGCGTCACGGATAGAAGATCTGGACGCGGAAATTCGATGCGGGCGTGCCGTTCGTTTCGAGACGCACGACCATAGTCTGCGTCGCGCCGGCCGGCAACCCGGCGTCGATCGGCGTGCCCGGGCGCACGTAGTCGCGCGGCGCGAGCACGCGGCGCACGGTCACGTGATTGGTGTCGTCGAGCAGCGTGAGCTCGAGCGACGGATACGCGAGCGCGACGCGGTAGCGGTTCGTCAGCGGCACCTTCAGTTCCAGCACGCGCGGGCCGTCGAGCTGGCGCAGGTCGGTCGCGTCGAGCCGCAGGCCGTTGATCGCGCGCGGCGGCGTGAATGTGCAGCCGAGCGGCGCGCACGCCTGCCGGAACCAGTCCTGCGTGACGGGCCAATGGATCATCAGCGCTTCACGCTGCCACCATGCGAGCTGCGCGACGAGCAGCACCGCGAGCGCGGCGGCGACCAGGCCGCCGAAGAAGCCGCCGATCACCCCACGTTGCCGCGGCGCGAGTGTTTCGCGCGTGACGGCGAAGTGCGGGCGGTCGTCGTCGGTCAGCGTGGCGGGGAACGGTACGGCGGGTTTGCCGGCGGTCGCGGCTGGTGCAGCGGCGAATTCGTCCGAGTGGATGTCCGGTTCCGGTGCGGCTTGCGCCGGCGCGAATGCGAAGCGCGGTTCGCGCGGCGCGCGTTCGTCGTCGGGTGCGGCGAAGCGTGCGTAGCCGAAGGGTTCGGTCGTACTGCCAGAAACGCGCGCATCCGTGTCCGGCGGGGTGTGAGCGACGAAGCGCGGTTCGCGCGGATCGTGCTCGGCCGACGGTACGGACGACTCACCGGTTTCGTACGGAGCCGGTTTCGATTCGGCCGGTTGGGCGGAGGACGTGAAAGCGTGCGGTTCGGCAGGGGCGGGCGAGATCGGCGCGGGCGTGCCGGTCAGGTGAACGACGCCGGCCTCCGTGGCCGGCAGCGCCAGCGGCACCAGCGGTTCGGTGCGCACGGTCTGCACGTTGTGCTGCAAAGACGGGTCGACGCCGGCGTCGAGCCACGGCGCCCACATGTCCCAGCCTTCCGGCTTGTAGTCGGCATCGGACGCAGGTCCGGCAGGCGCATCGGCGGTGAAGAGCCGCGCCGGCGCAGTGTCGTGTTGCGCGCCGGCGGCAGCCGGCTCGGGCTGCTGCGCCAGTTCTGGAACGAGCGATTGCGACGCGTTGAAGACCTGCTGGCAGTGTCCGCAGCGTACGAGCCCGTCATGCAGCGAGAGCTGTTCCTGCCGCAGCCGGAAGACGGTTTCGCAATGAGGGCAGCGCGTCGCAAGAAGCATGTCGAGCCGGGCGGCCTGCTGGCCAGAGTGAGGGACAGCGCTATTCTAATGGCTTTCCCGCCGGGTTCCGGCGAGGCATACCCAACCTTCGTGTTCGCGCCAGACCGAGATGTCGACGTAGCGCGCATAGACGGCTGCGACTTCGTCCGCCTGGCGCGCGAGCACACCCGACAGCGCGATGCGGCCGCCCGGTTTCACTTTCGACGCGAGCATCGACGCCATCAGCTTCAGCGGGTTCGACAGGATGTTCGCGACGACGATGTCGAACTCGCCGGCCGGGCATGCGTCGGGCAGCCCGTACGTGACTTCCGCGCGGTTGCGTTCGCTGTTCTGCCGGGCCGATTCGACCGCCTGCGGATCGATGTCGATACCGACGACGGGGTTCGCCCCGCATTTCTGCGCAAGGATCGCGAGAATGCCGGAGCCGCAGCCGTAGTCGAGCACCGACTGGCCGGGCTGCACCGACTGCTCGAGCCATTCCATGCACAGGCGCGTGGTCGGGTGGCTGCCGGTGCCGAATGCGAGACCGGGGTCGAGTTCGAGGATCAGCGCGTCGGGATCGGGCGCGTCGTGCCAGGACGGCACGACCCAGATCCGCTCGCCGATCGGGATCGGCTCGAATTGCGACTGCGTGAGCCGCACCCAGTCCTGTTCCTCGACTTCACGAACGTCGAACTTCGGCGTCTCGGCGACGCCGATTTCGTTCGCGGCCGCCGCGAGCAGCACGGCCGGCTCGTGATCGGGCGACAGCAGCGCGACCACGCGCGAGTGCTGCCACGCGGTGCGGTCCGGCACAAGGCCCGGCTCGCCGAAGAGCGGCTGTTCGTCGGGCGTGTCGGCGTCGGCGTCCTCGACGGAAACCGACAGCGCGCCCAGTTCGAGCAGCGCGTCGGACAGCGCCTCCGCATGCTCACGGGCCAGTTCGACGACGAGTTCGCGATAGCTCATGCTTTACGCTTCTTCCGGTGCGACCTGCTGCTTCTGGGCGAGCCGGTGTTCGAGGTAGTGGATGCTGGTGCCGCCTTCGACGAACTTCGAGTCGATCATCAGCTCGCGGTGCAGCGGGATGTTGGTCTGGATGCCTTCGACGACCATTTCCGACAGCGCGATGCGCATCCGGCGGATCGCCTGGTCGCGCGTTGCGCCGTAGGTGATCAGCTTGCCAATCATCGAATCATAGTTCGGCGGCACGAAATAGCCATTGTAGGCATGCGAGTCGACGCGCACGCCGGGGCCGCCCGGCGTATGCCACGACGTGATCCGGCCCGGCGACGGCGTGAACTTGAACGGATCTTCGGCGTTGATCCGGCATTCGATCGCATGGCCGCGGAACTGGATGTCGCGCTGGCGCAGCGCGAGCTTCTCGCCGGCCGCGATGCGGATCTGTTCCTGCACGATGTCGACGCCCGTGATCATCTCCGACACCGGGTGCTCGACCTGCACGCGCGTGTTCATCTCGATGAAGTAGAACTCGTTGTTCTCGTACAGGAATTCAAACGTGCCCGCGCCGAGGTAGCCCATCTTCTTGCACGCGTCCGCGCAGCGGTCGCCGATGCGCTCGATCAGGCGGCGCGGAATGCCGGGCGCCGGCGCTTCCTCGATCACCTTCTGGTGACGGCGCTGCATCGAGCAATCGCGCTCGCCGAGCCAGATCGCGTTCTTGTGCGCGTCGGACAGCACCTGAATTTCGATGTGGCGCGGGTTCTCGAGGAACTTCTCCATGTACACCTGCGGGTTGCCGAACGCACGGCCGGCTTCCTCGCGGGTCATGTTGACCGCGTTCACGAGCGCAGCCTCGGTGTGCACGACACGCATCCCGCGGCCGCCGCCGCCGCCTGCGGCCTTGATGATCACCGGATAGCCGATCGTGCGTGCAATCTTCACGATCTCCTTCGGATCGTCCGGCAACGCGCCTTCCGAACCCGGCACGCACGGCACGCCGGTCTTGATCATGGTCTGCTTCGCGGTGACCTTGTCGCCCATCATGCGGATCGTTTCCGGGCGCGGGCCGATGAAAGTGAAGCCCGACTGCTCGACGCGTTCCGCGAAGTCGGCGTTCTCCGACAGGAAGCCGTAGCCGGGGTGGATCGCCTCGGCATCGGTGACTTCCGCGGCGCTGATCAGCGCCGGCATGTTCAGGTAGCTCAGGTTCGACGGAGCCGGGCCGATACAGACGGCTTCGTCCGCGAGGCGCACGTACTTGGCTTCCTTGTCGGCTTCCGAGTAGACGACCACCGTCTTGACGCCGAGTTCGCGGCACGCACGCTGGATGCGCAGCGCGATTTCACCGCGGTTGGCAATGAGGATTTTTTCAAACATAGCGAGTATTCGTCTCTTCGAGGGGCGCGCGAACGGCGCCTGGCGAGCATCGGCGGCGCGCGGCCGGCAGGCCGCGCGGCGGGCTTAGCCGATCACGAAAAGCGGCTGGCCGTATTCGACGGCCTGGCCGTTCTCGACGAGGATTTCCTTGATCACGCCGGCCTTGTCCGACTCGATCTCGTTGAGCAGCTTCATCGCTTCGATGATGCAGATGGTCTGGCCCTCCTTGACCGTGTCACCGACCTGGACGAACGGGTCCGCGCCCGGCGACGGCGCGCGGTAGAACGTGCCGACCATCGGCGACGTCACGACGTGGCCCTGCGGCACGGCGGGCGCGGCAGCGCCTGCCGGCGCAGCAGCCGCGCCTTCGGTCGGCAGCGCGGCCGAAGGCGCCGGTGCGCTGACCTGCGGGGCAAATCCTGCCGTCTGCTGGACATAGACCGGCGGCGCATTCTTGACGATACGCACCTTGCCTTCGCCCTCTGTCACTTCCAGTTCCGAGATGCCGGATTCGGAAACGAGGTCGATCAGAGTTTTCAGCTTACGAAGATCCATCGGGAGTTCCCCTTTCAATACGTGAAAGCGCCGGGTGGGACCGGCGCTGAATCTAGATCGCGAAATCAGCCGCGCGACGCGCCTTGCAGCTTGTCCAGCGCGTACTCGAGCGCGTACAGATAACCTTTCCAGCCCAGCCCGCAGATCACGCCTTCGGCCTGGTCGGAAAAGTAGGAGTGATGCCTGAACGCTTCGCGGCGGTGCACGTTCGACAGATGAATCTCGACGAACGGGATGCCAACGCCGGCGATCGCGTCCCGGATCGCGACGCTCGTGTGCGTATACGCGGCCGGATTGATCAGGATGAAGTCGGTTTGTTCCTGCCGTGCAGCCTGGATGCGGTCGACGAGCGCGCCTTCATGGTTGCTCTGGAACGACGACAACTCAGCCCCCGCTTCCTGCGCACGCGCGGCAAGCGCCTGATCGATCTGTGCCAGCGTGACGTGGCCGTACACCTCCGGTTCCCGGGTGCCGAGAAGATTCAGGTTGGGGCCGTGCAGCACCAGCAATCGTGTCATGGTCGCTTCTATTTCTGCGGAATTGCGCGAACTTTAGCGCTATTTAGAGAATTTTGTCTAGTTTTGCCGAACGGCTGGGCGCGCCGGACCTGCAAGAATTACCGGTGCGGATGCAAAGTATCGGCGAATTGACGTGAAATTGCGGCGATCGACACACAAATCGCCGCCAACGTGCGGGCGGCCGTTCCGGTCGATCACAACGCGTCGAGGGTCTTTTTCAGCTCGGCCGGCTGGATTTGTCCCAATTTTGTCTCGCGAATCTTGCCGGTCTCGTCGATGACGACCGTAAACGGCAGCGCGCCGGCGGTATTTCCGAAATTACGGGCCAGATCGGCGCCCGCGTAGCCGCTGACGAAAACCGGGTAGTCGACCTTCACCTTCTGCAGGAAGCTCTTCACGTTCTGGTCCGAATCGACGCCGATCCCGATGAAGCGGATGCCTTTCTGCCTGTATTGATGCGACAGCGCGACGAGTTCCGGCATCTCCTCGACGCACGGGCCGCACCACGATGCCCAGAAGTTGACGACCACTTTCTGGCCCTTGAACGACGCGAGCGACGCGGGCTTGCCGTCGACGCCCGTGAGCGACGCGGCCCAGAGCTGATCGACCGGGCTGCCCTGAGCGGGCGCGGCGACGGCGACGCCGTCGTCGGCACTGTCGCCGTGGAACCAATGGCCGGCGGCGATCCCGCCGGCGACGGCGGCGGCCGCGACGACCGCGAGCGCCAACATGCGTTTCATCATCATCGTTGAATCATTCCGGTTCGGAAGGGGCGTTGCCTGCCTCGACGAGCGCGCGCAATGCGGCGGCGTCCGCGCGGGCGACCCGGCCACGCGCGTCGGCCTTGACCGCGCCGCGCAGGTCGTCGCTCGCGTAGAGCGCGACGTGAATGCCGATCGCGTCGACGTCGCGCCGCGGGCGCCACAGGAAGCTGAGCGTCTCGACGTCGGCGCGACCGGCGAAATGCCGCGTCTCAGACACGTCGTACTGAACGTTCTGGTTCAGCAGGTAGATCGCGACGTCCTTCGGGTTGTCGGTGAATATCTGCAAATGAATATCCGAATGCTCGTTCGCGGTGCCGTTCAGCACCGCGCCCGTCACATAGGGATTGAACTCGGCGAGCCGGCGCATCCAGTCGAGGGCGATTTCGCGCAGC
Source organism: Burkholderia sp. Bp9016 (assembly GCF_003857765.1). Lineage (NCBI taxonomy): Bacteria > Pseudomonadati > Pseudomonadota > Betaproteobacteria > Burkholderiales > Burkholderiaceae > Burkholderia > Burkholderia sp. Bp9016. The sequence continues at coordinate 194,331 of NZ_QTPY01000007.1, read as the reverse complement.
CGGCGCAGTTCGTCCGGTTGCGTGTCGCTCTGGAACAGGGCGAGGTACTCGCGCAGTTCTTCCTCGATCAGGTCGTTATCCGGCAGCCATTCGCCGGCAACGCGCGTGTCGCCGAATAGCTGGCGCGCGGCCTTGCGTTTTGCGCTGGCGTAATCGAGGCCGTCTTCCGCGATCAGGCGGGCGGCGGACTGGGCGATTTCCTCGCGGGCGCGCCGCGGGTCGACAAGGGGTTTGCGAGACATGATCCGGCAATCATACTCGATCGCTGCCATGCCCGAACGCGCTGCGGCTGCGTGCCGCCCGCCGCGCCGGCCGGCACCTGCATCCATCGTTCGGGCCGCCGGGCACGGCAGGCCGTCAGTTACAATGACGGTCTTTGTGTCGCGGCGAAAGTCGTTGACCGGGCGTCGGCCGCACGGCCTGTCCGGCGCGCCGCTGACCTTCCTTTCCGAATCGACGGCGCCCGGCGGCGCGAAAGCATTCATCTATGCACATCCACATTCTTGGCATCTGCGGCACCTTCATGGGCGGTCTTGCCGTGCTCGCGCGCGAGGCGGGCCACACGGTGACGGGTTGCGACGCGGGCGTCTATCCGCCGATGAGCACGCAGCTCGAGGCGCAGGGCATCAAGCTGATCGAGGGCTACGGCGCCGAGCAGATCGGCCTGAAGCCAGACCTGTTCGTGATCGGCAACGTCGTCACGCGCGGTAATCCGCTGATGGAGGCGATCCTCGATCGCGGCCTGCCGTACGTATCCGGTCCGCAATGGCTCGGCGAGCACGTGCTGGCGGGCAAGTGGGTGCTGGCGGTCGCGGGCACGCACGGCAAGACGACCACGTCGTCGATGCTCGCGTGGCTGCTGGAGGATGCAGGCCTGAACCCGGGCTTCCTGATCGGCGGCGTGCCGCTGAACTTCGGGGTGTCGGCGCGGCTGACCGATTCGAGCTTCTTCGTGATCGAGGCCGACGAATACGACACGGCGTTCTTCGACAAGCGCTCGAAGTTCGTCCATTACCGGCCGCGCACCGCGGTGCTCAACAATCTCGAATTCGATCACGCCGACATCTTTCCGGATCTCGCTGCAATCGAGACGCAATTCCATCATCTCGTGCGCACCGTGCCGGGCGTCGGCCGCATCGTCACGAACGGCCGCTCGGATGCGCTTGAGCGCGTGCTCGCACGCGGCTGCTGGAGCGAAGTCGAACGCTTCGGCGTCGACGGCGGCTGGCAGGCGTTGCCGGCCGAGGACGGCGTGCCGGTCGACGAGCGCTTCGCGGTGTACTCGCAAGCCGGGCGCGTCGGCGAAGTCGCGTGGCAGGTGCAGGGCGATCACAACCGGATGAACGCGCTCGCGGCGATCGCGGCCGCGCGCCACGTCGGCGTTCCGCCAGCGCAGGCGGCCGAATCCCTCGCGTCGTTCCGCAACGTGAAGCGGCGCATGGAAGTGCGCGGCAGCGTCGACGGCGTGACCGTCTACGACGACTTCGCGCACCACCCGACCGCGATCGAAACCACGATCGCCGGCCTTCGCGCACGAATCGGCCGCCAAAATTCCCGCATCCTCGCCGTGCTCGAGCCGCGCTCGAACACGATGAAGCTCGGCGTGATGAAGGCGCAACTGCCGGCGAGCCTCGCCGACGCCGATCTGGTGTTCGGCTACGGCGCGCCGACCGGGCGCGACGCGCTCGGCTGGAACCTCGGCGACGCGCTCGCGCCGCTCGGCGACAAGGCGCGCGCGTTCGACGATCTGCATCTTCTGGTGAAGTCGGTCGTCGAGGCCGCACGTCCGGGCGACCACGTGCTCGTGATGAGCAACGGCGGTTTCGGCGGCGTGCACCAGAAGCTGCTCGACGCGCTCGGGAGCCGCGCGTGATCCTGTATCTGCACGGGTTCCGCTCGTCGCCGGAGTCGCAGAAGTCGCGGCTGCTGGCCGCGCGCCTGGCCGAACTCGGCCGCACGAGCGAGTGGCGTTGCCCGTCGCTGTCGGTGTCGCCGCTCGACGCGATCGCCGTCGCGCAGGCCGAGGTGGCCGGCGCGCGCGACGTGACGGTGATCGGCAGTTCGCTCGGCGGCTATTACGCGACCTGGCTGGCGGAAAAGCACGGCTGGAAGGCGGTGCTGCTGAATCCGGCGATCGCGCCGCAGCGCGATCTCGAACACTATCTGGGCGAACAGCCGCTGTGGCACGGCGGCGGGTCGATCGTCGTCGAGCGCCGTCACCTCCACGAACTCGATGCGCTGCGCGTGCCGGCGATTTCGCGGCCCGAACGCTACTATCTGTTCGCGGCGACCGGCGACGAAGTGCTCGACTACCGCGAGATGCTCGCCCATTACCCGGGCGCGAAGACGCGCGTGATCGAAGGCAGCGATCACGGAATCAGCGAATTTGCCGACTATGTCGACGACGTTCTTGCTTTTTGCGACGACAGAACGTCATGAACCCGGCGTCATGCCGATCGAATTCCCATCATCATGCGGCGCCGCCGATGCGGCGCCCGGCAGTCTGAACGAGAGTACTGAGTGAACGTTTTCTTCGAGGAATCGGGCAGTTTCAAGGCGGGCAGCGTGCTGTCGCGCCAGGGCGACGCATTTCAGGTCGAGTTGCCCGGCGGGCGGCGGGCGAAGGTACGTGCAAAGGACGTGCTGATCGAATTCGAAAAGCCGGCCGCGGGCGAGCTGATGCAGGAAGCCGATACGGCCGCGCAGCAGATCGATCTGGATTTCCTGTGGGAATGCGCGCCGGCCGAGGAGTTCGCCTATACGGCGCTGGCCGCGGAGTACTTCGGTGCGACCTACGGCCCGGTCGAGCGCGCGGCGCTCGTGCTGCGCCTGCACGGCTCGCCCGTCTATTTCCGCCGCAAGGGGCGCGGGCAATACCAGCGCGCGCCGGAGGAGCAGCTCAAGATGGCGCTCGCGTCGCTCGAGCGCAAGCGCCAGCAGGCGCTCGTCCAGGCGCAGTATGAAGAGGAACTGAAGGCCGGCAAGCTGCCGGAAGCGTTCGCGGGCAAGGTGCTCGGGCTGCTGACGCGGCCGGACAAGAACGCGATCGAATACAAGGCGCTCGAGGCCGCGGCCGGCGCGCGCGGCGTATCGCCGGCGCGGCTGATGCTCGATTGCGGCGGCATCGAGTCGGCGCGTGCGCTGCACGAGGCGCGCTTTCTCGCGGAATTCTTCCCGCACGGCACGGGTTTTCCGCCAGTCACGGTCGGCCCGCTGCCGGACGACCTGCCGCGCGCGGACGTCCAGGCATTCTCGATCGACGACATCACGACGACCGAAATCGACGACGCGTTCTCGGTCGAGCACCTGTCCGACGGTCGCGTGCGGATCGGCGTGCACATCGCGGCGCCGGCGCTCGGCATCGTGCGCGGCGACGCGGTCGATGCGATCGCGCGGGCACGCCTGTCGACCGTCTACATGCCGGGCGACAAGATCACGATGCTGCCGGACGACGTCGTCGACGTGTTCACGCTGAAAGAGGGCGACTACCGCCCGGCGCTGTCGCTGTACATCATCATCAATCGCGAAACGCAAGAGATCGTCGCGAACGAGACGCGTGCAGAGCTCGTGTACGTGAAGAACAACCTGCGTCACAACACGCTCGACGAACTCGTCAACGAGGAGACGCTCGCGGCCGGCACCGGCGACTACCCGCACAAGGACGACATCGCCGTGCTGTGGCCGCTCGCGCAGGCGCTGTTCGAGAAGCGTCAGGTCGCGCGCGCGGGCTACGGCCTGAAGCGAGAAGTGCAGCGCAACACCGATTACAACTTCTACGTCGAAGGCGAGCACGTGTCGATCACGCCGCGCCGCCGCGGCTCGCCGCTCGACCTGATCGTGTCGGAGCTCGCGATCCTCGCGAATTCGACGTGGGGCGCGTTCCTGCACGATCACACGGTGCCGGGCATCTACCGCTCGCAGCGCGGCTTCGGCGCGCCGGGCCCGAAGCGCACGCGGATGCAGACGACGGCCGCGCCGCACGAGGGCCTCGGCGTCGCGCAGTACGCGTGGAGCACGTCGCCGCTGCGCCGCTATGTCGACCTCGTGAACCAGTGGCAACTGCTCGCGTGCGTGCAGCACGGCGTCACCGCGAAGCTTGCCGCACCGTTCAAGCCGAAGGACGCCGACCTGTACGCGGTCGTGCAGGGCTTCGACGACACCTATACCGCGTATGCCGATTACCAGCGCCGGATGGAGTACTTCTGGTGCCTGCGCTGGCTTGCGCAGGAGCAAAAGAAGCAGGTCGTCGCGAGCGTGGTGAAGGGCGATCTCGTGCGCCTCGAGGAAATCCCGCTGCTGCTGCACGTGCCGGGGCTCGGCGTGCATGCGCGCGGCACCCGTGTGCTGCTCGACGTGATGTCGCTCGACGAGCTGACGATCGAGGCGTCGGTGCGACTGCTGAACGTGCTCGACGCGCCGACCGTGACGAGCGGTGACGCGGCCGACGACGAAGAAGAGGCGGAAGGCGGCGACGACACGCTGGTCGATGCGGCAGACGCGTCGGCCGAAACCGAAGCCGAAGCGCTGGCCGAGGCGGACGGCGCGGCGGCCGAAGGCGGCGATGCCGCGAGCGGCAACGGTAACGGCAGCGAAGAGGGGCGTGCATCATGAGCGCAGCGGTATCGACGGGCGGCGCCGACCGCTATGTCGTGTTCGGCAATCCGGTGGCGCACAGCAAGTCGCCGTTCATCCACACGCAGTTCGCCGCGCAGACCGGCGAGGCGATCGTCTACGAACACCGGCTCGCGCCGGTCGACGGCTTCGAGCCCGCCGTGCGTGCGTTCATCGCCGAAGGCGGCCGCGGCGCGAACGTGACGGTGCCGTTCAAGCTCGACGCGCATGCGCTCGCCGACATGCTGTCGCCGCGCGCGGCGGCAGCGGGCGCGGTGAACACGCTGCGCATCGACGCCGACGGCAGCATCCACGGCGACAACACCGATGGCGTCGGCCTCGTGCGCGACATCGAACTGAATCTCGGCGTGTCGCTGGCGGGTGCACGCATCCTGCTGCTCGGCGCGGGCGGCGCGGCGCGCGGCGTCGTGCTGCCGATGCTCGACCGCGCGCCGCTGTCGATCACGATCGTGAACCGCACGGCGAGCAAGGCCGAGACGCTCGTCGGCCAGTTCACGCAGGCCGCGCACGATGCGGGCTGCGTGCTGTCGGGCGGCGGCCCGGAGGCGGTGCGTGCGCAGCGGTACGACGTGATCGTCAACGCGACGGCCGGCAGCCTCGATGCGGCGCTGCCGGAGTGCGACCCGGCAGCGTTCGGCGCGGGCACGCTCGCGTACGACATGATGTACGGCGCGCAGCCGACCGTGTTCATGCAGCACGCGGCGTCGCTCGGCGCACGCACGGCCGACGGCCTCGGGATGCTGGTCGAGCAGGCTGCCGAATCGTTCTTCATCTGGCGCGGCGTGCGGCCGGACGGCGCGCCGGTGCTCGCGGCGCTGCGCCAGGCGCTCGCCGCGAACTGAGCGGAGCGCGGCAGGTGGTGGCGGTGAGCGACGCGCAGCGCACGCGGACGGTGAGCCCGGCCCGCTGGATCGTCTATGCGGGTTCGGTGTTCGCGGGCGCCTGGCTCGCGACGCAACTGTTCTACCTCGCGCAGATCGCGTTGTGGTCGTTCATCAATCCCGGCTCGACCGCGTTCATGCGCACTGACGCATGGTGGCTGTCGCGCGAGAATCCGCCCGCGCAGATCCGGCACCAGTGGGTGCCGTACGACCAGATCTCGCGCAACCTGAAGCGCGCGCTGATCGCCTCCGAGGATTCGACGTTCGCGACCAACAACGGCTACGACGTCGATGCGATCCTGCAGGCGTGGGAGAAGAACAAGGCGCGCGGCCGGATCGTCGCGGGCGGGTCGACGATCACACAACAGCTGGCGCGCAACCTGTTCCTGTCGCGCGAGAAGAGCTACATCCGCAAGGGGCAGGAGCTCATCATCACGTGGATGCTCGAGACGGTGCTCGACAAGGAGCGGATCTTCGAGATATACCTGAATTCGGTCGAGTGGGGGCGCGGCGTGTACGGCGCCGAGGCTGCTGCACGCTATTACTACAAGATTCCCGCAAGCCGGCTCGGCGCATGGCAGTCGGCCCGCCTCGCGGTGATGCTGCCGAAGCCGCGCTGGTTCGACACGCATCGCGGCTCGGCCTACCAGGCGCAGCGCGCGGCCGTCATTGCCCGCCGGATGGGCGCGGCCGAACTCCCGCAATCGCAGTGACGCAGTGAGCGGCGCGCCCGCTCCCGCCGCATCTTCCGTTTCGCCGCCGACGCAGTATTGGTGCGCTGCAGCGCATTCGTGTCACCCGCATTTCGGGTCGCATCCATTAGACGAATCCGTCTATTTCGCTTTACTGAACGATGCCGGCAGCCGCGTGACTTTGTTTGCCGATATGGCACGAAATCCGGGGATTTTTAGTGTTTTCCGATAAACACGGCATGCTGTGAAAGGCGAATGAAATTAAATGGTTCGCAAATCGAAGCATTGTTGAAAGGTGTGCGCCGCACCGGCTTCGGGTCAAATATTTCCAAATTTTTCAAAGCCCACCTGCTCGCGTATATTGGCCGGCGCCTCGGCTTATCGGCCGCACTCGAGGCGGGGGGCGGCTTACCCGGCTGCTCGACACAAAAACATTCGAGAGAAGGAAAGCAACGATGCCAGCGAGCAAAGCGAAGCTGTTGTTGGGGGTTGTGTTCTCTTCGCTGATTCTGACGGCCTGCAACGACGACGTGACGTCGTCCGCTGCGACAGGCGCCGACAGTTCAGCCGATCCCGCCGCCCAGGCGGACAAGCCGTACAACGATCCGAACAGTTATTCGTCGAGTGCGACCGCGTCGCTCGACGCGTCCGCCGCGGTCGAAAAGGCCGCCGTCACCCATCACACGATCACGCTGAACGGTCAGACGATCCGCTATACGGCCACGGCCGGCCACCTCGTCGCTCGCAATCCGCAGACGGGCGCGCCCGAAGCATCGTTCTTCTACGTCGCGTACACGGCCGACAACCAGCCCGCGGCGAAGCGACCCGTCACGTTCCTGTACAACGGCGGCCCCGGCTCGGCATCGGTGTGGCTGCATCTCGGTTCGTTCGGCCCGAAACGGATCCAGACGGGCGACCCGAACGCGAACACGTCGACGTTCCCGTTCGTCGACAACGCGGAAAGCCTGCTCGACACGACCGACCTCGTGTTCGTCGATGCAATCGGCACCGGGTACTCCGAAGCCATCGCGCCGAACACGAACCAGACGTTCTGGGGTGTCGACCAGGACGGCGGCGCGTTCCGCGACTTCGTCACGCGCTACCTCGCGGTGAACCAGCGCAGCGATTCGCCGAAGTACCTGTTCGGCGAGTCGTACGGCACGCCGCGCACCGACGTGCTCGCGAACCTGCTCGAGACGGCCGGCGTGAACCTGGCCGGGATCGTGCTGCAATCGTCGATTCTGAACTACAACGCCAACTGTGACATGGCGAGCGACTATGTCGGCAACTCGAACAACGGGTCGAGCCCGGTCAGTTGCGCGGGCTTCGTGCCGTCCTATGGCACCGTCGGCGCGTACTACCAGCTCGACAATCCGAACCCGTCGAGCCTGCCGCAATACGCGGACCAGATGCGCCTGCTGACGGCCGGCAGTTATGCGCCTGCGGTGAACGCGTATCTCGCGAGCCACACGCCGCCGTCGCCCACGCTCGTCACGACGATGGTGAATTCGACCGGCGTGAAGCAGGCGCTGTGGAACGCCGACTTCAACGTGATCCCGACCTTCTTCGACAACAGCTTCCAGGTGTCGCTGATCCCGGGCACGCTGATCGGCCGGTACGACGCGCGCGTGAACGTGCCGTCGTCGAGTCCGCTCGCGGCGGAAGGCGACCCGTCGAGCACGTACATCACGAAGCCGTTCACGGACACGATCGGCACCTATCTGCCGAACGTGCTGAAGTACAGCGCGCAGTCCGCGTATTCGCTGAGCAGCAATGCGATCAACACGTGGGACTGGACGCACGACGGCCTCGCGATGCCCGACACGATCCCCGATCTCGCCGCGGCGCTCACGCTCAATCCGTCGCTGAAGGTGCTGTCGCTGAACGGGTATCACGACATCGCGACGCCGTTCTACCAGACCGAGCTCGACCTCGCGCGGCTCGGAACGCAACCGAACCTGACGATCAAGGACTATCAGGGTGGACACATGGTCTATCTCGACGATACGTCGCGTCCGCAGGAGAAAGCCGACCTCGTGACCTTCTACAACGCGGCCGCGCACTGATGCGATGTGCGGGCCTGGCGACGCGCGCCCGTGGCGGCGCCGTTCGCGGGCCGTCGACGACCTCATTCCAGACTGGAGCCTGACATGAAGAAACGTTTCATCGTCGTTGCCGCGGTGCTTGCATGCGGCGGCGTTGCAACATCCGTGTCCCTGTGCGCGTTCGCGCAGGCGAGCGACGCCGTTACCCCGGCGCGTGCGCGCCAAGCGCAGCTCGGCGATCCGTACGTGCCGCCGGCGGCGCGCAAGCCGACCGCCGGCACGCAGACGACCGGCGCCGCGCTGCACGCGCAGGTGGTGCGCAAGCTCGCGCGGCAGTTCGGCGCGGCCGACACGCAGAACACCGGGTCGATCACGCAGGCGCAGGCGCGCGCGGCAGGCCTCGGCTATGTCGCGAACCACTTCCGGCAGATCGACGCGAGCGGCAGCGGCCGCGTGTCGTTCTCCGACGTGCAGCGCTACATGCAGGCGCGCAGCGCGAACCAGCAGTAAGCGCGCCCTGCATGAGCAAACGGGGGCGGAACCTGCGACGCGGCGGGTTCCGCCCCCGCGCACATGACACGGCCGTTTCGCGACGGTCGGCGCGCGCTTTCAGCGTTTATCTCATTATATGGACAACGCATTCAAATATTGGAGGCGAATGCGTGCGCTCCTACAATCCGAAGCACATCGACAGCTTCGGACCCACGCATCGCGCGGCGCCCGACGCATACGGAGACACATTCCATGAAGTTCGCCGGGCGCTTTCCTCGGTGCATCGACCGCCGGCTTGCCGCGTCGCCGGACGTCGTTCCGGCGCTGCGACAGCGGCTTCACCGATTCCGTTGAAGAAGCCTGTTCCATGACCAAGATGCCCGACTCCCTTGCTCTCGACGCCCGGCGCGCGACGCCGGACGATGCGCCGCTCACGGACAGCATCGGCGCGACCAGCACGCCGCTCGATCTCGCCGCGCAGCAGGCCGGCACGCAGACGCTGCTGCGCGGTCTTGCGATCCTCGAGGCGATCGCCAACGGCGCGCGCGACATGCGCGCGATCGGCGCCGCGCTCGGCACGACGCGCAGCACGACGCACCGGCTCGTGAGCAGCCTCGTGCAGGCCCGCTACCTGCGCCAGGTCCAGGGCGGCTACCTGCTCGGCCCGAAGCTGATCGAGCTCGGCACGATCGCGCTCGAACAGATGCCGCTCACGGCGGTGGCGCGCCCGCACCTCGAAGCGCTCGCGGAAGCGACGCTCGACACGATTCACCTCGGCGTGCGCGACGGCGACGACGTGCTGTACATCGACAAGATTCCCGGCACGCGCGGCCTCGAGATGCGCTCGCGCGTCGGTCACCGGATGCCGCTCGCATCGACCGGCATCGGCAAGGCGATGATGCTCGACCTCGATCCGGATCTGTGGCGCTCGTTGTTCGAGGCCGCACGGCGCGCGCTGGCCGGTGTCAATTTCAAGCCGGACAACCGGCCCGAAACGAGCGCGTTCCTGCAGCGCATGGCGCACTACGCGGCCGGCGGCTATACGTTCGACCTCGAGGAAAACGAGGCGTCGATCCGCTGCGTGGCCGCACCGATTCGCGACGCATCGGGCGCGATCGTCGCGGCAGTGTCGGTCGCGAGCACGATTCCGTACATGCCGCACGACCGGATGGACGAACTGATTCCGCTCGTGCAGCGCGAAGCGCGAGCGATTTCCGCGGAGCTGGGCTGGAGCCCGCCGCAGGGTACTCGCAGGATCAAACGATGACCAATTCGACCCGGACCGTTCCGGACGCCAGTTCCGCCGCGCCGTCGCTGATCGCGCTCGACTGGGGCACGACGTCGCTGCGCGCGTACCTTCTCGACGCGCACGGCGCACTCATCGACACGCGCAGCCGCGCGGCGGGCGTGATGCACGTGCCGGCCGGCGGCGCGCGCGCGTTCGACGTCGTGTTCGAGGAGGCGTGCGGCGACTGGCTCGACCGTGCGCCGGGCGTGCCGGTGCTGGCCGCCGGGATGGTCGGCAGCGCCCAGGGCTGGCGCGAGGCGCCGTACGTCGAGGTGCCGGCCGGCGCCGATGCGCTCGTCGCGGGCCTCGTCACGGTGACGACGTCGCGCGGCACCACGGTGTCGATCGTGCCGGGCGTGATCGCGACGGGCGATCTGCCCGACGTGATGCGCGGCGAAGAAACGCAGATATTCGGCGCAATCGCGAGCGATCCCATGCTTGATGCAGATCGTTCAGGGGTACTGATCGGCTTGCCGGGCACGCATGCTAAATGGGCGTGGGTGAAGGGCGGACTCATCGAGCGCTTCCAGACCTTCATGACGGGCGAACTGTTCGCCGCGTTGCGTGACCACACGATCCTTGGCCGCACGATGCGCCCGAGCGCATCAGGCGACCGCGCGGCGTTCGCGCGCGGCGTGACGGTGGCGCGCGGCGCGCAGCGCACCGGGCTGCTCGCGACGATCTTCAGCACGCGCACGCTCGGCCTGACCGACCGGCTCGCCCCCGATGCGCAGGGCGACTACCTGTCCGGCCTGCTGATCGGCCATGAACTGAACGCGCTCGACGCGATGCTCGCGGAGCGCGGCGTCGCGCTCGCGAACCAGCCGCTGCTGCTGATCGGCGACGACGGATTATGTGCGCGCTACGTGGATGCGCTGCGCGTGTTCGGCTGCACGCATGCGCGCGTCGTCGCGCATGCGACCGAGCGCGGACTGTGGCGCATTGCATCGCGCGCCGGGCTCGTGCGTGCGGACGGCGAGCCCGTCTGCGCGGACCAATGAATTGACTGAAGAGGAATTGCCGATGTCGTCCGACCTTACGCTGCCCGCGCCGTACACCCCGCACGCCGCACTGATGCGCGCATTCGATGCGTGCCCGCTGATTGCGATCATGCGTGGCATCGCGCCCGCCGAAGCGGCCGACCACGGCCATGCGCTGTACGAAGCCGGCTTCCGGATCGTCGAAGTGCCGCTCAACTCGCCCGATCCGTTCGACAGTATCGCGGCGCTGCGCCGCGCGTTGCCGGACGACATGGTCGTCGGCGCGGGCACCGTGCTGCGCGCCGAATTTGTCGACCGTGTGCAGGATGCCGGCGGCACGCTGATCGTGATGCCGCACAGTGACGCGGCCGTGGTTCGCCGCGCGCGCGAGCGCGGGCTCGCGAGCGCACCGGGCGTCGCGACGCCGACCGAAGCGTTCGCCGCACTCGCGAACGGCGCCGACGTGCTGAAGATGTTCCCGGCCGAGCAACTCGGCGTGCTCGTCGTGAAGGCGTGGCGCGCGGTGATCGACCGCGCGGTGCCGCTGATTCCGGTCGGCGGCATTTCGCCGGACAACATGCAGCCGTTTCTCGCGGCCGGCGCCAACGGCTTCGGACTCGGCTCGGCGCTGTACCGGCCCGGTCAGTCGGCGGACGCGACCGCGGCGAACGCGCGCGCGTTCCAGGCCGGCCTGCGCGTCGCGCGCGGCGGAGCCGCTTGATGGAACGCCTCGCGGGCAAGGTCGCGATGGTGACGGGCGCGGGTCGCGGGATCGGCGCCGCGATCGCGCACGCGTTCGCTCGCGAAGGCGCGGCCGTCGCGCTCGTCGATCTCGATTTCGCGCAGGCGCAGCATACGGCTGCCGCGATCGCGCGCGACATCGACGGCGCGCGCGTGCTCGCGCTGCATGCCGACGTCGCGCAGCAGGCGTCGGTGCGCGACGCGCTCGCGCAGACCGAAGCCGCGCTCGGCCCGCTCGACGTGCTCGTGAACAACGCCGGCATCAATGTGTTCGCCGATCCGCTGACGATGACGGACGACGACTGGCGCCGCTGCTTCGCGGTCGATCTCGACGGTGTGTGGCACGGCTGCCGCGCGGCGCTGCCGGGCATGGTCGAACGCGGCCGCGGCAGCATCGTGAACATCGCGTCGACGCATGCGTTCCGGATCATCCCGGGCTGCTTTCCGTACCCGGTCGCGAAACACGGCGTGTTGGGCCTCACGCGCGCGCTCGGCATCGAATACGCGGCGCGCAACGTGCGCGTGAACGCGATCGCGCCGGGCTACATCGAGACGCAGCTCACGCGCGACTGGTGGGATGCGCAGGCCGACCCGGCCGCCGCGCGCGCCGAGACGCTTGCATTGCAGCCGATGAAGCGGATCGGCAAACCTGAGGAGGTCGCGATGACGGCCGTGTTCCTCGCGTCCGACGAGGCGCCGTTCATCAATGCCGCGTGCATCACCGTCGATGGCGGGCGCGCGGCGCTGTACCACGACTGACGCAACGATTCGAAAGACCGCACGTGCGACGGCCGCGCGCACGCCGCGTCGAAACCAACAAGCGGCTGCATCCTGTTCGATGAAGACAAGGAGACACTGGAGATGAAACGCAGAACGTTCGTAACGCTGGCCGCAGCGGCCGCGGTGTTGACGGGCAGCCCGGTTGCGCACGCGTCCGATCCGGTCAAGATCGGCTTCCTGGTCAAGCAGCCGGAGGAGCCGTGGTTCCAGGACGAATGGAAGTTCGCCGAGATTGCCGCGAAGGACAAGGGCTTCACGCTCGTGAAGATCGGTGCGCCGTCGGGCGAGAAGGTCATGAGCGCGATCGACAACCTCGCCGCGCAGAAGGCGCAGGGTTTCATCATCTGCACGCCTGACGTGAAGCTCGGGCCGGGCATCGTCGCGAAGGCGAAGTCGCACAACCTGAAGATGATGACGGTCGACGACCGCCTCGTCGACGGCGCGGGCAAGCCGATCGAATCGGTCCCGCACATGGGCATTTCCGCCTACAACATCGGCAAGCAGGTCGGCGACGGCATCGCGGCCGAGATCAAGAAGCGCGGCTGGGACATGAAGGACGTCGGCGCGATCGACATCACGTACGAGCAGTTGCCGACCGCGCACGACCGCACGAGCGGCGCGACCGATGCGCTGGTGGCCGCGGGCTTCCCGAAGGCGAACGTGATCGCGGCGCCGCAGGCGAAGACCGACACCGAAAACGCGTTCAACGCGGCGAACATCGCGCTCACGAAGAACCCGCAGTTCAAGCACTGGGTCGCCTACGGCCTGAACGACGAGGCCGTGCTCGGCGCGGTGCGCGCGGCCGAAGGGCGCGGCTTCAAGGCCGACAACATGATCGGGATCGGCATCGGCGGTTCCGACTCGGCGCTGAACGAATTCAAGAAACCGCAGCCGACGGGCTTCTACGGCACCGTGATCATCAGCCCGAAGCGCCACGGCGAGGAAACTTCAGATCTGATGTACACGTGGATCACGCAGGGCAAGGCACCGCCGCCGCTGACGCTGACGACCGGCATGCTCGCGACGCGCGACAACGTGACGAAGGTGCGCGAGGAGATGGGGCTCGCCTCGAAGTAAGCGGTCCGCCGGCCGCCGCGGCGAAGCGGCGGCCGGCGGTCGATCGATCCGGAAGTGGGGAGACGACGTGTCAGCGGCACTGCGTTTTGACAATATCGGCAAGGTCTTTCCCGGCGTGCGCGCACTCGACGGCATCTCGTTCGACGTGCATGCGGGCGAAGTGCATGGCCTGATGGGCGAGAACGGCGCGGGCAAGTCGACGCTGCTGAAGATTCTCGGCGGCGAATATCAGCCCGATGCGGGCAGCGTGCTGGTCGACGGCCAGCCCGTGCATTTCTCGAGTGCGGCTGCGTCGATCGCGGCCGGCATTGCGGTGATTCACCAGGAGCTGCAATACGTGCCCGACCTGACGGTCGCGGAGAACCTGCTGCTCGGCCGCCTGCCGAACGCGCTCGGCTGGGTGAAGAAGGGCGAGGCGAAGCGCCACGTGCGCGAGCGGCTCGCGGCGATGGGCGTCGATCTCGATCCCGATGCGAAGCTCGGGCGGCTGTCGATCGCGCAGCGGCAAATGGTCGAGATCTGCAAGGCGCTGATGCGCAACGCGCGCGTGATCGCGCTCGACGAACCGACGAGCTCGCTGTCGCATCGCGAGACCGAAGTGCTGTTCAAGCTCGTCGACGACCTGCGCGCGCAAGGCCGTGCGCTGATCTACATCTCGCACCGGATGGACGAGATCTACCGGTTGTGCGATGCGTGCACGATCTTTCGCGACGGACGCAAGATCGCGTCGCATGCGTCGCTCGACGACGTGCCGCGCGAGCGGCTCGTCGCCGAGATGGTCGGGCGAGAGATTTCGGACATCTATCATTACGCGCCGCGCGCGCTCGGCGACGTGCGGTTTTCCGCCGAAGGCGTCGACGGCCCGGCGCTGCGCGAACCCGCCAGCTTCTCGGTGCGCGCGGGCGAGATCGTCGGCTTCTTCGGACTGGTCGGCGCGGGGCGCAGCGAACTGATGCGGCTCGTGTACGGCGCGGACCGCCGGCGCGCGGGCGTGCTGACGCTCGACGGCGCGCGCATCGACGTGAAGCGCACCGGCGACGCGATTCGCCACGGCATCGTGCTGTGCCCGGAGGACCGCAAGGAAGAAGGGATCATCGCGATCGCGTCGGTCGCGGAGAACATCAACATCAGTTGCCGCCGCCATTCGCTGCGCGCGGGGCTCTTCATCAACCGCAAGGCGGAAAGCGAGACGGCCGACCGCTTCATCCAGCGGCTGAAGATCAAGACGCCGAACCGGCGGCAGAAGATCCGCTTCCTGTCGGGCGGCAACCAGCAGAAGGCGATCCTGTCGCGCTGGCTCGCGGAGCCCGACCTGAAGGTCGTGATCCTCGACGAGCCTACGCGCGGCATCGACGTTGGCGCGAAGCATGAAATCTACGACGTGATCTACCGGCTCGCGGAACGCGGCTGCGCGATCGTGATGGTGTCGTCGGAACTGCCGGAAGTGCTCGGCGTGTCCGACCGCATCGTCGTGATGCGCGAAGGCCGTATCGCGGGCGAGCTGCCGCGCGAACAGGCGAACGAGCACTCGGTGCTGAGCCTCGCGCTGCCGCAGACGAGCGCCGTCGAGGCGGCCTGAGGCCGCGCGGGGTAGGCTGGGCCGGCCTCGGGCGGCGCACGACATTCGAATCGATCACGCGCGGCGCGGGCCGCGCGAAGCAGGAGCAGGAGACACAATCATGCAAGTCAGGGAAAACCTCGCCAGCGCGGCCGTGAAGCCGTCGGCCGACACGCTGGCGCCCCAGCAGAGCGACCGCCAGAAGTGGTGGCAGCACCTCACCGAATACAGCCTGATCGCGATCTTCGCGGTGATGTTCATCACGATGTCGCTGACGGTCGATCACTTCTTCTCGATCGACAACATGCTCGGCCTCGCGCTGTCGATCTCGCAGATCGGCATGGTCGCGTGCACGATGATGTTCTGTCTGGCCTCGCGCGACTTCGACCTGTCGATCGGTTCGACGGTCGCGTTCTCCGGCGTGCTGTGCGCGATGGTGCTGAACGCGACCGACAACACGTTCGTCGCGATCGTCGCGGCGGTCGCGGCAGGCGCGGCGATCGGCTTCGTGAACGGCGCGGTGATCGCGTATCTGCGCATCAACGCGCTGATCACGACGCTCGCGACGATGGAGATCGTGCGCGGACTCGGCTTCATCGTGTCGAAGGGGCAGGCGGTCGGCGTATCGTCGGATACGTTCATCGCGCTCGGCGGGCTCACGCTCTTCGGCGTATCGCTGCCGATCTGGGTCACGCTGCTGTGCTTCATCGCGTTCGGCGTGCTGCTGAACCAGACCGTCTATGGGCGCAACACGCTCGCGATCGGCGGCAACCCCGAGGCGTCGCGGCTCGCGGGGATCAACGTCGAACGTACGCGCGTGTACATCTTCCTGATCCAGGGCGCGGTGACGGCGCTCGCCGGCGTGATTCTCGCGTCGCGCATCACGTCGGGCCAGCCGAACGCCGCACAGGGCTTCGAGCTGAACGTGATCTCCGCGTGCGTGCTCGGCGGCGTGTCGCTGATGGGCGGCCGCGCGACGATCTCGGGTGTCGTGATCGGCGTGCTGATCATGGGCACCGTCGAGAACGTGATGAACCTGCTGAACATCGACGCGTTCTACCAGTACCTGGTGCGCGGCGCGATCCTGCTCGCGGCGGTGCTGCTCGACCAGATGAAGAACCGCGGCGTACGCGACTGACCGATTCCACGGAGACGATCCGCATGACCATCGAAACTTCCGCGCACGATCCGCACGCCGCGAGCCACGCACGCTACGCGCGCTACCCGAGCCTCGCGGATCGGGCGGTGCTGATCACGGGCGGCGCGACCGGCATCGGCGCGGCGTTCGTCGAGCACTTCGCGCGGCAGGGCGCGCGCGTCGCATTCGTCGATCTCGACGCGCAGGCGGGCCGGGCGCTGGCGGAACGCCTCGCGCAGGCGCCTGACGTACGCCATGCGCCGTTGTTCCTTGCGTGCGACCTGACCGACATCGACGCGTTGCGCGATGCGATCGACGCGATCCGCGCAGGCATCGGCGCGATCGCGGTGCTCGTGAACAACGCGGCGAACGACGTGCGTCACGCGATCGTCGACGTGACGCCCGCATCGTTCGACGCGGGCATCGCGGTGAACCTGCGTCACCAGTTCTTCGCGGCGCAGGCCGTGATCGACGACATGAAGCGGCACGGCGGCGGCGCGATCATCAATCTCGGCTCGATCAGCTGGATGTTGAAGAACGGCGGCTATCCCGTCTACGTGATGGCGAAGGCGGCCGTGCAGGGGCTCACGCGCGGGCTCGCACGCGATCTCGGCCCGTTCGGCATCCGCGTGAATTCGCTGGTGCCGGGCTGGGTGATGACCGACAAGCAGCGCCGGTTGTGGCTCGACGACGCGGGCCGCGCGGCGATCAAGGCCGGCCAGTGCATCGACGCCGAGCTGCTGCCGGACGATCTCGCGCGGATGGCGCTGTTCCTCGCGGCCGACGACAGCCGGATGATCACCGCGCAGGACGTGGTGGTCGACGGCGGCTGGGCCTGAGCATTCGCGCGGGATCGCGCAACGAACCGTATCGTTTCTTCGACGAAGGAAAGGAGTTCATCATGACTGCCACGTCCTCGCGCGCATCGTCGTCCACGAGCCAGTCGCGCCGCGCGCGCCTGGCTGCAGCAGCCCAGCCGGTCAGCGCCGGCCCGCAGACCGCCGCGTTCGCGCAGGGCGTCGGCGCCGCGCACGCGGCGGCCGTCACGCTGTCGAACGCGTCGCTGCGGCTCGACGTGCTGCCGCATCTGGGCGGCGGCATCGCGCGCTTCGACTGGCGCGGCGACAACGGCGCACTGGTGCCGGTGTTCCGCCGCTGCGAGCACCCGCAAGCCGCGACGGATCCGAACGAGCTCGCGTGCTATCCGCTGTTGCCGTACTCGAACCGGATCGGCAACGGCCGCTTCGAATGCGACGGGCGCAGCGTCGCGGTGCCGCGCAACCGTCGCGACGAGTCGTTGCCGATTCACGGCGACGGCTGGCTCGCACCGTGGCAGGTGGACGACGCGACCGACACCACGCTGCAACTGTCGCTCGATCGCGCGAGCGGCGCGCCGTATGCGTTTCGTGCGATCCAGTCGTTCGCGCTCGACGATGCGACGCTGTCGATCGCGCTGACGATCGAGAACGCGGGGCGCGCACGGCTGCCGTTCGGGCTCGGCGTGCATCCGTTCCTGGTGCGCGACGACGCGACCGAACTGGCCGCGGCGGCCGGCGGGTTGTGGTTGTCGGGCGCCGATTTCCTGCCGGTGCGGCACGTGAGCGTGCCGCCGGCGTGGCAGTTCGGCGTCGCGTATCCGCTGCCGGCGACGCTCGTCAATCATGCGTTCACCGGCTGGGGCGGTCACGCGACGGTGGGCTGGCCGCGCCGCGGGCTGTCGATGACGGTTGCCGCCGACGCCGATGCGTACGTGCTCTTCACGCCGCCCGGCAAGGATTTCTTCTGCTTCGAGCCGGTCGATCATCCGATCAATGCGGTCAACCTGCCGGGCGGCGGAGCCGCGCACGGGATGACGCTGCTCGCGCCGGGCGAGCGGCTCACGCGGCGTTTTTCGTTTACCGTCGAGCGGACCGACGCACGCGTCGATGCAGCCGCGCGCGAGGGACGCCGGCGACGCGGGTAAAATACGCGGTCTACCAACGGTTTGCCGCGAGTATCCGCCATGTCTTCCCCGCTTACTTTCATCGAATCGCTGCGCGCCGCGTGGCAGCGCACGAATTCGCTGCTGTGCGTCGGCCTCGATCCCGAGCCGTCGCGCTTTCCCGTGCAATTCGACGGCCAGCCCGATGCGATCTTCGAATTCTGCCGGCAGATCGTCGACGCGACCGCGCAGTATGCAAGCGCGTTCAAGCCGCAGATCGCGTACTTCGCCGCGCACCGCGCGGAAGATCAGCTCGAGCGCCTGATTGCGCACATCCACCTCCAACACCCGGGCCTGCCCGTGATCCTCGACGCGAAGCGTGGCGACATCGGCAGCACGGCCGAGCAGTACGCACGCGAAGCGTTCGAGCGCTATCGCGCGGACGCAGTCACCGTGAACCCGTACATGGGCTACGACTCGGTCGAGCCGTACTTCGAGCACGACGGCAAGGGCGTGATCGTGCTGTGCCGCACGTCGAACCCGGGCGGTTCGGACCTCCAGTTCCTCGAAACGAACGGGGCCGGCCATCCGGGCCGGCCGCTGTACCAGGTCGTGGCCGACCTGGCGGCGAACAAGTGGAACGCGAAGAACGGCCAGCTCGGCCTCGTGGTCGGCGCGACGTTCCCGAACGAAATCGAGATCGTGCGCGGGATCGTCGGCGACATGCCGCTTCTGATCCCCGGCATCGGCGCGCAGGGCGGCGACGTGCAGGCGACCGTCAACGCGGGCCGCACGGCAGACGGCACCGGGATGATGATCAACTCGTCGCGTGCGATCCTGTACGCGAGCAACGGCGAGGACTTTGCCGAAGCCGCGGCGCTCGCCGCGCAGAAGACGCGCGATACGATCAACGCGCATCGCTGAAATATCGCTGATGCGCAGGCCGCCCGCCCGGGCGGCCTTTTGCTGCGCCCCGCGCCCGCGGGCCGCGCGGCTTTTTCACCGTGAGCCATCCTGGCGCGCGCGAACAACTTCCCGTCGCTTGTGTATCGCATGCCCGCGCGCCAATCGCGCGATGCTGCCGTTTGTCATCGATCCGTAACCAGAATGTCAAGAAAGGGAGCGACGCCATGCCCAAGCTGTCCCGCCATCTTCTGAGCGCGCTTGCCGCGTCGTTGTGCATGACGTTCGCCCATGCGGCGGACCTGTCGCACTGGCCGGCGGACAGCGCGAAGGCGCTGAACGCGATGATCGCCGAGCACGCGAATCGCGGCGACTACGCGGTGTTCGACGCCGACAACACGACTTACCGCTATGACCTCGAGGAATCGCTGCTGCCGTATCTCGAGCACCGCGGCGTGCTCACGCGCGACTCGCTCGACCCGTCGCTGAAACTGATCCCGTTCAAGGATTCCGCCGACTACAAGGAGTCGCTGACGAGCTACTACTACCGGCTCTGCGAGATCGACGACCTGGTCTGCTACCCGTGGATCGCCCAGGCGTTCGCGGGGCTGTCGCTCGCCGACCTGAAGCGCCACATCGACGCGATGCTCGCCGACGGCAAGCCGGTGCCGATCCGCTACTGGCAGGGCGACAAGGTGGTCGACGGCGCGGCGAACCCGCCGCGCTTCTTCCGCGGGATGCAGGAGCTGTACAACGCGCTGCGCGAGAACGGGATCGAGGTGTTCGTGATGACGGCCGCGCACGAGGAACTCGCGCGGCTGGTGCTGTCCGATCCGAAGTACGGCTACAACGTGAAGCCGCAGAACGTGATCGGCGTGACGACGCTGCTGCGCAACCCGGCGACGGGCGCGCTGACGACGTCGCGGCTGCAGATCAAGGCCGGCAAGTACGACGAAGCCGCGAACCGCAACCTCGTGATCACGCCGTTCCTGATGAACCCGATGACGTGGTACGAGGGCAAGCTCGGCTCGATCGTCGGCTGGATCGACCAGTGGAAGAAGCCGGTGCTGGTCGCGGGCGACACGCCGACGTCCGACGGCTACATGCTGCTGAATGCGACGGACGTCGCGCGCGGCGGCGTGCGCGTGTGGGTGAACAAGAAGGACAAGCAGATGGCGCAGATCCGCGCGTGGTCGGACGAATCGGCCGCACAGCAGAAGGCGCTCGGCCTGCCGGTCACGGCGGACAAGAACTGGATCGTCGTGAAGCCCGACGCGATCCAGTAAGCGGGCGGGGGGCGCTTGCCGCCGCGCCGTTTTCCGGACGAATCAGCTTTCGCGTTCGTCGAGCAGCTTCAGCAGCCCGCGCAGCGCATGCGCGGCCGCCTGCGTGCGGATCTGTTCGCGGTCGCCCTTGAACACGAGCGTCTCGACGTCGGTATGCAGCCGGTTGCTCCAGCCGAACGACACGGTGCCGACCGGCTTCTTCTCGCTGCCGCCCGCCGGGCCGGCGATGCCGGTGACGGACAGCGCGACCTGCGCGCGGCTGTTGCGCAACGCGCCTTCGGCCATCGCGCGGGCGACGGGCTCGCTGACGGCACCGTGTTTTTCGATCAGGTCGGGCGGTACGCCGATCATCTCGCTCTTGGCCTGGTTCGAGTACGTGACGAAGCCGCGCTCGAACCACTGGCTGCTGCCGGAGATGTCGGTGATCGCGGCGGCGATCATGCCGCCCGTGCATGATTCGGCGGTGGCGAGCGACAGGTGCTCGTCACGCAGCTTGTTGCCTGCGCGGATCGCAAGCTGGTGGACGACGGAATCGGTTGGCATGCGCGTCGGGAAACGAAAGTCGGGAAATCGGTCAGCCGATGACGGAGCGCCACACAGCAATCACGAGCAGCGTCATGAAGGCGGCGATCAGGTCGTCGGTCATGATGCCGAAGCCGCCGGTCATGCGGCGGTCGAAATAGCGGATCGGCGGCGGCTTGAGCATGTCGAACAGGCGGAACGCGACGAAGGCCCACAGCTGGCCGACGAAGGTCGCGGGCGTGACGAACAGCATCACGAGCCAGACTGCGACGATTTCGTCCCAGACGACGGGGCCCGGATCGGTCGCGCCCATCCTGCGTGCGGTGAAGCCGGTGATCCAGGCGCCGCCGACGAACCCGAGCGCGATCAGCGCCCACCATTCGGGCACCGTCAGATAGCGGTTCAGCACGACGAACGTCAGCCAGCCGAACAGCGAGCCGAACGTGCCGGGCATGAATGGCGCAAGCCCGCTGCCGAAGCCGAGCGACACGATGTGCGCCGGGTGCGACAGCATGAAGCGCGCGGTGGCGCGCTGCGGCACGTTCCGCGCGGCGCCGGGCGCGGCCGCGGTGTGCGCGGTCGGGTCAGTCTGCATGGAAGTGGTCGAAGCCGTGCAACGTGAGTGTCAGGGGCGTGCCGGCGGCGTCGCGCCACGCGATCGCGGGCTGCTCGGACGGCGACGACAACGCGCGTATTGTACCGACCCGCGTGACCGGAACGCCGGCGCTGGCGCCGGCTGCGTCGACCGCCGCACGGGCCGCGACAGGCGCTGTGAAGCACAGCTCGTAGTCGTCTCCGCCCGCCAGCGTGCATTGGCGCTGCATGGCGGGCGGCAGGGTCGCGAGCGCGGCCGAGCGCGGCACCGCGTCGGCGTCGATGTCGGCGCGCACGTTGGAGCGGGTCAGGATGTGCAGCAGGTCGCCGGCGAGGCCGTCCGAGATGTCGAGCGCCGCGTGCGCGACGCCCGCCAGCGCGAGACCGAGCGCGATGCGCGGCTCGGGGCGCTCGAGCGCCAGCCGGAACGCGGCGGCTTCGGCCGCACCGGCGGTCCATTCGCCGCGCGCGATCCCGAGCCCGGCGCGCGCGTCGCCGAGCGTGCCGGATACCCAGATGTCGTCGCCGTCGCGTGCGGCATCGCGTCGCAGCGCAGCATCCGGCGCGACTTCGCCGAACACGGTCACGCACAGGTTCAGCGGCCCGCTCGTCGTGTCGCCGCCGATCAGTTCGCAGCCGAACCGCTCGGCGAGCGCGAACAGGCCGTCGCTGAATGCCTCGAGCCATGCCGCGTCGGCGCGCGGCAGCGCGCATGCGAGCGTGAACGCGCGCGGCTCGGCGCCCATCGCCGCGAGATCCGACAGGTTGACCGCGAGCGTCTTGTGGCCAAGCGCGTCGGGCGCGACAGTGGGGAAGAAGTGGCGGCCTTCGACCAGCATGTCCGTCGAAATGGCTAGTAATTTCCCGGATCGCGGTGCGATCAGCGCGCAATCGTCGCCGATGCCGAGCGTCGACGCGCGCGGCCCCCGGGCTGCACGGCGTGCGAAGAAGCGATCGATCAGCGAAAACTCGGAAAGGGCGGCTGGCACGGCGGGAGATCCGGAGCGGTTGAGGGAACGGCATTGTACGAGGCGAACGGCGGCGTTCCTGCACCGTTCAGTACATTTTTGTCGCGGCTGTTGCACTCGAATCGCCGGTCTGACGGGCTTCGATTGGCGCTACAATGCCGTCGAGCAGTCATTCTAATCCGCCCGTCACAAGACACATGTCGACCCAAGCCTCCTCCAAAGCCAAGCTCCGCGAAGCCGCTCTCGACTATCACGAATTCCCGACCCCGGGGAAGATCGCGATTGCCCCCACCAAACAGATGATCAACCAGCGCGATCTCGCGCTCGCGTATTCGCCGGGCGTGGCGTATGCGTGTGAGGAAATCGTCGAGAACCCGCTGAACGCCGCACGTTTCACCGCGCGCAGCAACCTGGTCGGCGTCGTCACGAACGGCACGGCGGTGCTCGGCCTCGGCAACATCGGCCCGCTGGCGTCGAAGCCGGTGATGGAAGGCAAGGCGGTCCTCTTCAAGAAGTTTGCCGGCATCGACGTGTTCGACATCGAACTGAACGAGTCGGACCCGCACAAGCTGGTGGACGTGATCGCCGCGCTGGAGCCGACCTTCGGCGGGATCAACCTGGAAGACATCAAGGCACCGGACTGCTTCATCGTCGAGCGCGAAGCGCGCAAGCGGATGAAGATCCCGGTCTTCCACGACGACCAGCACGGCACCGCGATCGTCGTGGCCGCGGCCGTCACGAACGGCCTGAAGGTCGTCGGCAAGGACATCAAGAAGGTCAAGCTGGTCGCGTCGGGCGCGGGGGCTGCCGCACTCGCGTGTCTGGACCTGCTGGTCGACATCGGCCTGCCGCTCGAGAACATCACGGTGACCGACCTGGCCGGCGTGGTCTACAAGGGCCGCACCGAGCTGATGGACCCGGACAAGGAGCGTTTCGCCCGCGACACCGAAGCGCGCACATTGGCGGAAGTGATCGACGGCGCCGACATCTTCCTCGGCCTGTCGGCTGCCGGCGTGCTGAAGCAGGAGATGGTGAAGGGCATGGCCGAGCGCCCGCTGATCCTCGCGCTCGCGAACCCGACCCCGGAAATCCTGCCGGAACTCGCACTCGAAGTGCGCCCGGACGCGGTGCTCGCGACCGGCCGTACCGACTACCCGAACCAGGTCAACAACGTCCTGTGCTTCCCGTTCATCTTCCGCGGCGCACTCGACGTCGGCGCGACGACGATCACGCGTGAAATGGAGATCGCGGCCGTCAATGCGATCGCCGAGCTCGCGCAGCACGAGCAGAGCGACATCGTCGCGACCGCGTACGGTATTCAGGACCTGTCGTTCGGGCCCGATTACCTGATTCCGAAGCCGTTCGATCCGCGCCTGATCGTGAAGATCGCGCCGGCCGTCGCGCAGGCTGCGATGGATGGCGGCGTCGCGACGCGCCCGATCGAGGACATGGAGGCTTACAAGCAGCACCTGCAGCAGTTCGTGTACCACAGCGGCACGACGATGAAGCCGATCTTCCAGATCGCGCGCGCCGCGTCGGAAGAGAAGAAGCGTGTCGTGTTCGCGGAAGGCGAAGAAGAGCGCGTGTTGCGCGCCGTTCAGATCATCGTCGACGAGAAACTCGCGAAACCGATCCTGATCGGCCGCCCGGCGGTGATCGAGCACCGTATCCAGCGTTACGGCCTGCGCCTCACGCCCGGCACCGACTTCACGGTCGTCAACACCGAGCACGACGAGCGCTACCGCGACTTCTGGCAGACGTACTACAAGATGATGTCGCGCAAGGGCATTAGCGAGCAGCTCGCACGCGTCGAGATGCGCCGCCGCACGACGCTGATCGGCTCGATGCTCGTGAAGAAGGGCGAAGCGGACGGGATGATCTGCGGCACGATCAGCACGACGCACCGCCACCTGCACTTCATCGACCAGGTGATCGGCAAGCGCGCCGGCTGCAGCGTCTACGCGGCGATGAACGGGCTGGTGCTGCCGGGCCGTCAGATCTTCCTCGTCGACACGCACGTAAACGTCGATCCGACCCCGGAGCAACTCGCCGAGATCACGATCATGGCGGCGGAAGAAGTGCGCCGTTTCGGCATCGAGCCGAAGGTCGCGCTGCTGTCGCACTCGAATTTCGGCACGAGCAACGCGCCTTCGGCGCAGAAGATGCGCGATACGCTCGCGATCCTGCAGGATCGCGCGCCGGAGCTGAAGGTCGACGGCGAAATGCACGGCGACGTCGCGCTCGACGCGGCGCTGCGCAAGGAAATCCTGCCGGAATCGACGCTGGAAGGCGAAGCGAACCTGCTGATCCTGCCGAACATCGACGCGGCGAACATTGCGTACAACCTGCTGAAGACGGCTGCCGGCAACAACATCGCGATTGGGCCGATCCTGCTGGGCGCTGCCCAGCCGGTTCACGTGCTGACCGAATCGGCGACCGTTCGCCGCATCGTCAACATGGCTGCGCTGCTGGTCGCCGACGTGAACGCCACGCGCTGAGCCCGAATGCACGCGCCGTGCCGGTCGAACCGGTGCGGCGCGTCGGGAAAAATTGTAAACAAAAGCAAAAAGAGGCGTGCCCGCAATGGGCACGCCGCCGGGCAGGGCGCGAACGCGCTTCCCGCAAGCAACAGCAGCATCTCTCCACTCTGGGTAACGAGCGTGGCAAGGAGGCAGAGTCTCGCCATACGAGAGATGCCACACGCATTTTAACCTATGTAAGATAAATGTATCCTTTATTAGGTAGAAAATACCCGATTCGGCGTGGCGTGCGGCTTTCGGTTCCCAAACGAACATTGATTCGCGCGGACAATAGCGCTACGCTAACGCCTTTGTTGGTCGTCAACTACTTGATTTAACAGCGGGAACCCTGGTTCATGGCACGCAAGTGGCTCCGCAACGGCGCGCTCGCGTCCGTCTTCGCGATGTTCGCGATGGGTATCGTCGGCACGCCGACGGGCAGTCTGGTTTCCGCCGCTTACGCACGGCAGGCCGTTTCGGCCGACATGGCCGTCGGCGGGCTCGATACGATCCCGACCGCCCGCCTGCCGCGCGAGGCCGTGACCACGCTTGGCCTGATCGGCGCCGGTGGCCCCTATCCGTACGAGAAAGACGGCGTCGTATTCGGCAACCGCGAGCGGATCCTGCCGAAAGCGAGGCGCGGCTTCTATCACGAGTACACGGTGCCGACGCCGCGCGCACGCAATCGCGGTGCGCGCCGGATCGTCTGTGGCGGGCCGTTGCGCCGGGTCGACAACTGTTACTACACGGACGACCACTACAACAGTTTTAAACGTATTGTTGAATGACTTCGGGATGAACGGAATGAGCGACTCCATCTACGCGCACGATACGGCGGCGGCGGAACTGTTCGCAGCCGGCGACGGCAATCTGTTTCAGCGCGTGATGCAATTACACGCGGCGGCACAGGCTGGCGGCGCGCCGGTGCAACAGGAAGCCGAGCCCGGGCTTTCATCGAACGAGGAGCCTATGAGCCTTTTCACGACCGTGCGACCCAATCTCGTGCAGTCGATCCGCGCGTTTCGCGTGCAGGATCTCGCCGACGAAGCCGGTCGGCTCGGCCAGCATTTCCTGTATGCGTATTGCGGCGCCGCGCAGTCCAAGCAGGAGGTGATGGAGACGATCGCGACGTCGTTCCTGTTTCCGAAGCATTTCGGAAAGAACTACGATGCGCTGTACGACTGCCTGACCGACCTCGTCGCGAAGGCGGGCGCCCAGCCCGGTTTCGTGATCGTTCTCGAAGGGCTGCCGATCGCGCAGAAATTCGACAAGGAAGGGCGGGAGACGCTGCTCGACGTGTTTCGCGAAGCCGCCGAATTCTGGGCCGAGCGCAAGGTCGCGTTCCGCGTGTTCTATTCGTTCGCGTAAGCGCGAAACCGCCGGCCGCTCACCCGCGGCCGATTCGGTAAAAAGCCCGCGTCGTGCGGGCTTTTTTGCGTCCGCGGCCCGCGGGGATCAGGCCGCGCGCGCCGCGAGAGCGGTGCCGGGACGCGTCACCAGCCGCCCCACCGCGCGGCCAGCGCCGCGAGCACGGCCGCGCCGGCGGTCTCGGTGCGCAGCACGCGCGGGCCGAGCGACAGCGCGGTGAAGCCGCGCGCGCGGGCCGCCTGCTCCTCGTCGGGCGACAGCCCGCCTTCCGGCCCGATCAGCAGCGTGACGGTCGCGGCAGGCGGCGCGTCGGGCAGCGACGCGAACGGGATGCTCGCGCGCGGCGACAACAGCAGCCGCAGTTCGCCGTCGAGCGGTGCGGCCGGCAGTGTATCGAGCCACGCGCCGAAGCCGCGCACGTCGGCGACGTCGGGCACGCGATTGCGCCCGCATTGTTCGCACGATGCGCGCACGACGCCGCGCCAGTGCGCGACGCGCTTGTCCGCGCGCTCGCCCGACAATTTCACGACGCCGCGCGCGGTCGACAGCGGCACGACCGCCGCGACGCCGAGCTCGACGGCTTTCTCGATCACCCAGTCCATCTTGTCGCCGCCGGCGATGCCTTGCGCGAGCGTCACGCGATAGGGCGGCTCGGCTTCGGCCGGGTCGAATGCCTCGATCTGCGCGAGCGCGCTGCGCTTGTCGATCTCGACGAGCCGCGCGCGGTACTGGCCGCCGCTGCCGTCGAACAGTGCGAGCGCGTCGCCGGGCTGCAGGCGCAGCACCTGCGCGTGGCGCGCGACGTCGGCCGGCAGCGCAAGCGTCGCATCGGCACGCAGCGCGGTTTCGACGAAAAAGCGCGGCACGGCCGCGGTGGTGGTGGCTTCACTCATGCGTAGTGCGGCTCCGCTCATGTGCGCAGGCGGCGCGCGAGCGCCCAGCGGTAGCCGTCGAGATCCTCGATCTGGGCGAAGCGATCGCCCCAGAACTGGTCCTGCGGCGCGGTCAGGGACTTGGCGCCCGCATCGAGCGCGCGCTGCCAGGTTGCGTCGACGTCGTCGACATACAGATAGAACGACTGCGGCGCGGTTGCGTCCGCACTCTTCGGCGTGAGCGCGGTCGAGCCGAACGCGCCTTCGGGCGCGAACATCACGATCAGCTGGCCACGGTAGGTCATCTCGACGTGCATGATCGCGCCGTCCTCGTCGAGCACGTCGCGCAGTTCGAAACCGAATGCGGCCTTGAAGAACTCGATGGCTGCCTGCGTATTGCGGACAGCCAGGTAAGGCGTCAACCAAGGCACGTCGGCCGGACGTGGATCGGTCATGAAAATCTCCTGTCGAACGAACAGCGGGGTCGTGCGGGTGCTTCGGCGGGCCTCCGGTAGCGTTCCGGACCTGCGCTCGCGCCCCGGCGACAGCCGGTCACGGACCGGTCGCGGACGCATGCGCGATGGAACAGCGAAACGATGCGGCCGCCCGGAAGCTCAGCGGCGAACGCCCAGTGTATCGCGCAGCGCGCGTGGCAGGGCAAAGAGGGACGCATGCAGGCGCGCATCGTAGTAGCGCAAGCCGTGCACGCGGCGTTCGGCGAGACGTTCGTCGACGTCGTGCGCGAACAGCGAGGCCGCGTCGAGCGTGTCGCTCGCGATCGCCATCAGCCATTGCGAGCCGTACAGCGGCACGTGCGCCGACAGCGGATCGACCACGGCGAAGCACGCACGCAGGTCGTCGAGCAGCGCGGCGATTCGCGACGCGTGGAACACGGGCGAGCCGAGGTGCATCGAGATCGCGCCGCGCGGCGTCAGGATCCGCTTGAGCCGCGCATAGAACGCGCGTGTATAGAGGCCGGCCGCCGGCGAATCGGGCGGCGTGAGATCGAACACGACGAGGTCGAAATGCTCGACGGTCGACGCGACGAAATGCGCGGCGTCGCCGATCACGACCTCCACGCGCGGGTCGTCCAGCGCGCCCTGGTGTACATCGTCGAGATAGCGGCGGGCCATGCCGACCACTTCGTCGTCGAGCTCGGCGACGACGATCCGCTCGATGCACGCATGCTTGAGCAGCTGGCGCGCCGCGCCACCGTCGCCGCCGCCGAGCACGAGCGCCTTCCTCGGGCACGGATGCGCGAGCGCGGCCGGGTGCGTCATGCACTCGTGATAGACATACTCGTCGCCGACCGACGTCATCGGCCGGCCGTCCAGCGTAAACAGGCGGCCGAGCTGAGGCGTTTCCCAGACCTCGATGTGCTGGTGCGGCGATGCGACGTGCGCGAGCCGCCGTGCGTTCGGGAAGCCGTAGGTGGCGTCGGGCGTCGGGTGAAAAAAGAGGGTAGTGCTCACGGGCGGGCCGCTCAGGGCAGGCAGTTCCGACGTCTGAATTATAGGAGGCGTGCGGTTCGACGGAAAAGCGTGCCGGAACACCGCGCGCCGACAAGGGAAATGTCGGCCCATCTGTTAAAATAATGCGCTTTGCAGCCCCGTCCGTAGGCTCCGTCCGCTTCGCGTCCGTCAGGCGCCGCATTGCGCGCCCGGAACGATTGACGCTCGAGCTTCCGGATGCCGCCGTGCCCCCGTTTCCTCGACTCGTTCTCCGGACTCGACATGACGACTTCGTCTCCCGCCTCAACCACCCTGATGGCCAACGCGATCCGTGCGCTCGCGATGGACGCCGTCCAGCAAGCGAACTCCGGCCACCCCGGCATGCCGATGGGCATGGCCGAAATCGGCGTTGCGCTCTGGTCGCGCCACCTGAAGCACAACCCGACCAACCCGCACTGGGCAGACCGCGACCGTTTCGTGCTGTCGAACGGCCATGGCTCGATGCTGCTGTACTCGCTGCTGCACCTGACCGGCTACGACCTGCCGATGGAAGAGCTGAAGAACTTCCGCCAGTTGCACTCGAAGACGCCGGGCCACCCGGAATACGGCATCACGCCGGGCGTCGAGACGACCACCGGCCCGCTCGGCCAGGGTCTCGCGAACGCGGTCGGCATGGCGCTCGGCGAAGCGCTGATGGCGGACGAATTCAACCGTGACGGCGCGAAGATCGTCGATCACCATACGTACGTGTTCCTCGGCGACGGCTGCCTGATGGAAGGCATCTCGCACGAAGCCTGCTCGCTCGCGGGCACGCTGAAGCTGAACAAGCTGATCGCGCTGTACGACGACAACGGCATCTCGATCGACGGCGACGTCGTGAACTGGTTCCACGACGACACGCCGAAGCGCTTCGAGGCATACGGCTGGAACGTGATCCCGAACGTGAACGGCCATGACGTCGACGCGGTCGACGCGGCGATCGCGAAGGCGAAGCTGTCGGACAAGCCGACGCTGATCTGCTGCAAGACGGTGATCGGCAAGGGCGCGGCGACCAAGGCCGGCGGCCACGACGTGCACGGCGCGGCGCTCGGCGCGGAAGAAATCGCGAAGACGCGCGCGGCACTCGGCTGGACCTGGGAGCCGTTCGTGATTCCGCAGGAAGTCTATGCGGCATGGGATGCGAAGGAAGCCGGCAAGCGCGCCGAAACCGAATGGGACGCGACGTTCGCCGCCTATCGCGCGAAATTCCCGGCGGAAGCCGCCGAATTCGAGCGCCGGATGGCCAACAAGCTGCCGGCCGACTGGGCCGAGAAGGCTGCGGCGATCGTCGCCGGCGCGAACGAGCGCGGCGAGACGGTGGCGACCCGCAAGGCGTCGCAGCAGGCGATCGAAGGGCTTGCAGCCGCACTGCCCGAACTGCTCGGCGGCTCGGCCGACCTGACCGGTTCGAACCTGACGAACTGGAAGGCATCGAAGGCGGTGCGCGCGAATCCGGAAGGCGCGGGCGTGCTGCTTGGCAACCACATCAACTACGGCGTGCGCGAATTCGGCATGAGCGCCGCGATCAACGGCCTCGCGCTGCACGGCGGCCACAAGCCGTTCGGCGGCACGTTCCTGACGTTCTCCGACTACAGCCGCAACGCACTGCGCGTCGCGTCGCTGATGAAGGTTCCGTCGATCTTCGTGTTCACGCACGATTCGATCGGCCTTGGCGAAGACGGCCCGACGCACCAGTCGATCGAGCACGTGTCGAGCCTGCGCCTGATCCCGAACCACGACGTGTGGCGTCCGGCCGACACGGTCGAGACGGCCGTCGCATGGACCCACGCGATCGCCGCCGACCGCCCGTCGAGCCTGATCTTCAGCCGCCAGAACCTCGCGTTCAACCCGCGTACCGATGCGCAGATCGCGAACATCGAGAAGGGCGGCTACGTGCTGAAGGACTGGGACGAAGAGATCGTCGCGCGCAAGATCATCCTGATCGCGACGGGCTCGGAAGTCGAACTCGCGATGAAGGCCGTCGAGCCGCTCGCGCAGCAGGGCATCGCGGCCCGCGTCGTGTCGATGCCGTCGACCAACGTGTTCGACCGCCAGGACGCCGAATACCGCGAACGCGTGCTGCCGCACGGCGTGCGCCGCGTCGCGATCGAAGCGGGCGTGACCGCGTTCTGGCACAAGTACGTCGGCCTCGAAGGCGGCGTCGTCGGGATCGACACGTTCGGCGAATCGGCACCGGCCGGCGTGCTGTTCAAGTACTTCGGTTTCACCGTCGAGCACGTCGTCGAGACCGCGAAGGCCGTGCTGGCCTGAAAGCATTCGCGACGCGCGCCCCCTTCGCGCGTCGCACCGTGAAGCTGCACGCAACGAATTTTTTTCAGCCATCAGGAGATAGACCATGACGATCCGCGTCGCAATCAACGGCTACGGCCGCATCGGCCGCAACACGCTGCGCGCGTTCTATGAAAACGGCAAGAAGCACGATCTCGAGATCGTCGCCATCAACGATCTGGGCGATGCGAAGACCAACGCGCACCTGACCCAGTACGACACCGCGCACGGCAAGTTCCCGGGTGAAGTGTCGGTCGACGGCGACTACCTCGTCGTGAACGGCGACAAGATCCGCGTGCTGGCGAACCGCAACCCGGCAGAACTGCCGTGGGGCGAGCTGGGCGTCGACGTCGTGATGGAATGCACGGGCTTCTTCACGACGAAGGAAAAGGCCAGCGCGCACCTGAAGGGCGGTGCGAAGAAGGTGATCATCTCGGCGCCGGGCGGCAAGGACGTCGACGCGACGATCGTCTACGGCGTGAACCACAACGTGCTGAAGGCCGAGCACACGGTCATCTCGAACGCATCGTGCACGACGAACTGCCTCGCGCCGCTCGTCAAGCCGCTGAACGACCAGATCGGCCTCGAAACCGGCCTGATGACGACGATCCACGCGTACACGAACGATCAGGTTCTGACCGACGTTTATCACGAAGACCTGCGTCGTGCGCGTTCGGCTACCCATAGCCAGATCCCGACGAAGACGGGCGCTGCGTCGGCCGTCGGCCTCGTGCTGCCGGAACTGAACGGCAAGCTCGACGGCTACGCGATCCGCGTCCCGACGATCAACGTGTCGGTCGTCGACCTGTCGTTCATCGCGAAGCGCGACACGACGGTCGAAGAAGTCAACGCGATCATGAAGGAAGCATCGGAAGGCGCGCTGAAGGGCATCCTCGGCTACAACGACGCACCGCTGGTGTCGATCGACTTCAACCACAACCCGGCTTCGTCGACGTTCGACGCAACGCTGACCAAGGTGTCGGGCCGCCTCGTCAAGGTGTCGAGCTGGTACGACAACGAGTGGGGTTTCTCGAACCGCATGCTGGATACGGCAGTCGCATTCGCGAACGCGAAGTAATCCTGCACGTTGCGCGGCCGCCGCAAGGCGGCATGTGCAGCGAACGAGCCCGGCCGGGTTTTCCGGCCGGGTTTTTTTTCGCCCCGCGTCATTGCGCGGCGTTGGCCGTCACGTGTTCGAGCGCGTCGACGAACGCGCGTTTGATCGCGCTGTCGAGGTCGATCCACGCGAGACCGATGCCGGTGCGGTGGCCCGCGAGGTCGAGCGGCCGTGCGAGCACGTTCGGCGGCAGCGCGCTCGCGGCTTCCGCCGGAATCAGCCCGATCCCCATCCCGGCTGCGACAAGCGCGAGCATCGTCGTGAATTCGCCGAACTCCTGCGCGATCTCGAGCGTCATGCCCGCGCGGCTCAGCGCGAGAAGCATGTCGTCGTAAAAGCCGGGCGCGTAACGGCGCGCGAGCACGAATGCAGGCTGGCCGCGCAATGCGTTCGGCGCGATCGCTTCGTGCGCGGCGAGCGGATGGTCGAGCGGCAGCGCGACGACGAAGCCTTCCTCCAGCACCACGCGCGTATCGATGCCCGCATACGCGGCCGGCAGCCGGATCATCCCGAAATCGATGCGCCGGTCGCGCAGCGCCGCGATCTGGTCGGGCGTCGGCATGTCCTTCAGTTCGAGCGTGATCAGCGGGTAGCGCTCGCGCATCGTGCGCAGCACGGCCGGCAGCAGCGCGGGCAGTACCGACGACACGAATGCGATGCGCAGCGTGCCGATCTCGCCACGGCTCGACAGCCGCGCCATCTGCTCCGCGCGCGCAGCCTGCTGCAGCGTCGCTCGCGCTTCGGGCAGGAAGACGCGCCCGGTGTCGCTGAGTTCGACTTTGTGGCGGTCGCGCTCGAACAGGCGCGCGCCCAGTTCGTCCTCGAGCGCCTTGATCTGCATGCTCAGCGCCGATTGCACGATGAACAGGCGCTGCGCGGCGCGCCCGAAATGCAGCTCTTCCGCGAGCGTGACGAAGGCGCGCAATTGCTTGAGTTCCATGGTCGGCGGCCGGCAAGGGGCGGTAATCAGATTTCATGATAACCGGATCAAAAAAGACCATTGGCGCAATGCCGGGCCGAACGCCGAAGATAGTCTCAACGCGAGACCGGCCGCGACGGGCGGTCGGCTCGTCTGGTCTGAGGAGACATGCATGACCCACGCGCTTGACCGGTTCCGCCTCGACGGCCGCCGCGCACTGATCACCGGTTCCGGACGCGGGATCGGACTGACGCTCGCCCGCGGGCTCGCCGAAGCCGGCGCGGCGATCGTGATCAACGATCGCAATGAGCAGAAGGCCGCGACGCTTGTGCGCCACTTCCGCGAGGAAGGTTTCGCCGCCGATTACGCGGTGTTCGACGTTGCGGAGCACGCGCAGGTGCGCGCGGCGATCGACGATTTCGAGGCGCGCGTCGGCGCGATCGACATCCTCGTGAACAACGCGGGCATCCAGCGCCGCGCGCCGCTCGACGCATTCGATCCGGAAGACTGGCACGCGCTGATGCGCGTGAATCTCGACGGCGTGTTCAACACCGCGCAGGCGGTGGCGCGCCACATGATCGCGCGCGGCCGCGGCAAGATCATCAACATCTGTTCGGTGCAGAGCGAGCTCGCGCGGCCGACGATCGCGCCGTATGCGGCGACGAAGGGGGCGGTGCGGATGCTGACGAAAGGGATGTGCGCCGACTGGGCGCGCCACGGCATCCAGGCGAACGGCCTCGCGCCCGGTTATTTCGAAACCGAACTGAATCGCGCGCTGGTCGACGACGCGGCGTTCTCGGACTGGCTGTGCAAGCGCACGCCGGCCGGCCGCTGGGGACAGGTCGACGAGTTGTGCGGCGCGGCGATTTTCCTCGCGTCGGCGGCGTCCGATTTCGTAAACGGCCAGACGCTGTTCGTCGACGGCGGCCTGACCAGCGCCGTCTGAGCGATGGTGCTTGCGCCGTGTGCGCAGCGCCGTCGAGCCGGTTCGGGCCGGCATCCGAATTCCCAGAAGAGCCCGCCGCACGAGCGGGCCGATGTCCGGCGCATCTGGCGCCGGGTTCCGGAATGGAAGGCAGGAGACAGGAGACAACGATGGATCGCAATTCCCCGCGGCGCGATGCAATGCCCGCCACGTCGGCCGACACTGCCGAGCGACACGGCGTCGACCGGAAGCAGCTCAACCGCGCGGCATGGACCTGCTCGCTCGGCAGCGCGCTCGAATACTACGATTTCGCGCTGTACACGCTCGCGTCGGCGCTGGTCTTCGGACCGCTGTTCTTTCCGTCGCAAACCGTCGAGACGCGGCTGATCGCGAGCTTCGGCACGTATTTCGTCGGCTTCGCGGTGCGCCCGCTCGGCGGCGTCATCTTCGGCGTGCTCGGTGACCGGATCGGCCGCAAGTTCGTGCTGACCGCGACGGTGCTGCTGATGGGCATCGCCAGCACGCTGATCGGCGTATTGCCGACCTATGCGAGCGCCGGCTACTGGGCGCCCGCGCTGCTCGTGCTGCTACGCATCCTGCAGGGCCTCGGCGCTGGCGCTGAGCAGGCCGGCGCGGCCGTGCTGATGACCGAATACGCACCGCCGGGCAAGCGCGGCTTCTACGCGTCGCTGCCGTTTCTCGGGATCCAGCTCGGCACGGTGCTCGCGGCGGCCGTCTATTTCCTGCTGCTCGCGAACCTCGACCACGTCACGGACGGCTGGGGCTGGCGCGTGCCGTTCCTGTTCAGCGCGGTGATCGTCGCGGTCGGGGTCTACATGCGGGCGCGGCTGCATGAATCGCCGACCTTCGTGCGGCTCGAGAAGCGCGCGCAGGTATTGGCGAATCCGCTGAAGAGCGCCGTGCAGCACTCCAGGCGCACATTGCTGATCGGCATCGGGCTGCGGATGGCGGAGAACGGCGGCTCGTCGATCTACCAGGCGCTCGCGGTCAGCTATCTCGCCGGCGTGATCGGGATGAAGGGGCCGATCGGTGCGCTCGCGCTGGTGTGCGCGGCCACCGTCGGCGCCTGCACGGTGCCGCTCGCGGGGCGATTGAGCGACCGCTTCGGCCGGGTGCGGGTGTACCGCACGTTCGCGTGGCTGCAGCTCGCGCTCGCATTCCCGGTGTGGTGGATCTTCAGCCAGGGGAACGTGGTCGCGAGCGTGATCGCGATCTCGGTCGCGCAAGGCTTTGCGAACTGGGGGATGCTCGGCGCACAGGCCGCGCTGCTGCCGGAATTGTTCGGCGCGCGGCACCGCTACATGGGCGTGTCGTTTGCGCGTGAAGTGTCGGCCGTGCTTGCCGGCGGAATCGCGCCGTTGATCGGCGCGACGCTGATCGCGACCGTGATCGCGCTGCACGGCGGCGATCACGCGGCCGGCGTGTATGCCTGGGTGCCGATCGCCGCGTACCTGGTGCTGCTCACGCTGATCACGCTGTTCACCACGGCGCGGATGCCGGAGACGCTGAACCGCGATCTCGACGATCCGCTCGACGCGGCGCAGGCGCAGCCGGCCCCGGAAACCGAGCCGCTCGCACGGCATGCATGAGCGCGCCAGGCGGCTGACGCGGCCCGGCACGCACTCCGATTTCAACTTATTTCGACAGGAGCAAGCGCAGATGGCGCACGATTCGACCCGGCGGCCCGAGCTGCTGATGACGGGCCCCTACCAGCCGTGGGACGACGCATGGCTGTCGACCGGCTACCACGTCCACCGGCTGTGGGAGGCCGTCGACCGAGCGGCGTTTCTCGCCGAACATGGCGCCGGCGTGCGTGCGATCGCCACGCGCGGCGACCTCGGCGCCGATGCCGCGCTGATCGCCGCACTGCCGCAGCTCGAGATCATCTCGTGCTACGGCGTTGGCACCGACGCGATCGATCTCGCAGCGGCGCGCGAGCGCGGCATCCGCGTGACCAACACGCCCGACGTACTGACCGGCGATGTCGCCGATCTCGGCGTCGGGCTCACGCTCGCACTGCTGCGCCGGATCGGCGCAGGCGACGCGTACGTGCGCTCCGGCGCATGGCGTGACGGCGACATGCCGCTCGTCACCCGCCTGTATGGCAAGCGCGTCGGCATCGTCGGCTTCGGCCGGATCGGCACGACGCTTGCGCGCCGGTTGTCCGGCTTCGACGTCGAGCTCGGCTATTTCGACGTCGCGCCGCGCGCGGACAGCCCGCATCGTTTCTTCGGCCAGCTGACCGAACTGGCCGGCTGGTGCGACGTGCTGATCGTCACGCTCGCGGGCGGCGCGTCGACGCGCCATCTCGTCGATGCGGCCGTGCTCGATGCGCTCGGCCCGCACGGCCATCTGGTGAACGTGTCGCGCGGCACGACCGTCGACGAACCCGCACTGCTCGACGCGCTCGAGCGCGGCGCGATCGCCGGCGCAGCGCTCGACGTGTTCTGGAACGAGCCGAACATCGACCCGCGTTTCCTCGCGTTGCGGAACGTGCTGCTGCAGCCGCATCATGCGAGCGGCACCGTCGAGACGCGTCAGGCGATGGGCTGGCTCGTGCGCGACAACCTCGCCGCGCACTTCGCCGGCGAGCCGCTGCTTACGCCGGTCGTCTGAGGAGGGGTGTCATGCGTATGCGTTGCATGTGTGTCGTGATCCACGGGCCGAACGACCTGCGGCTCGAAGAGCAGGACGCCGGCGAGATCGGCCCGGGCCAGGTGCGCGTCGATGTCGCGATGGGCGGCATCTGCGGCTCCGACCTGCATTACTTTCGGCATGGCGGTTTTGGCGCGATCCGGCTGCAGCAGCCGATGGTGCTCGGTCATGAAGTGGCCGGCACGGTCGCGGCGGTCGCGCCGGACGTGACGGCGGTGAGGGTCGGGGATCGCGTCGCGGTCAATCCGAGCCGCCCGTGCGGCGCGTGCCGCTACTGTCTCGAAGGGCTGCCGAACCAGTGTCTCGACATGCGCTTCTACGGCAGCGCGATGCGCATGCCGCACGTGCAGGGCGCGTTTCGCAACGCGCTCGTGTGCGACGCCGCGCAGTGCGTGAAAGTGGCCGATCACGTGCCGCTGTCGCTCGCGGCGCTTGCCGAGCCGTTCGCGGTCGGGCTGCACGCGGTGTCACGGGCGGGGCCGCTGATCGGCCGGCGCGTGCTGGTGTCGGGGTGCGGGCCGATCGGCGTGCTGGCAGTCGCGGCGGCGCGCGTGCACGGCGCGGCGGAGATCGTCGCGACCGACGTGGTTGATGCGCCGCTCGACGTAGCACGCGCGCTCGGCGCCGACCGGACGATCAACGCGGCGACCGACAGCGGCTGGGTCGCGCGCTACGGCGCCGACAAGGGAACGTTCGACGTGATGATCGAGTGTTCCGGCAATGCGCGCGCACTGCGCGACGGCCTCGACGTGATGCGGCCGCGCGGCGTCGTCGTGCAGCTCGGGCTCGGCGGCGACGTCAGCCTGCCGCAGAACGTGGTGGTCGCGAAGGAGCTGTCGATCTGCGGCTCGTTCCGCTTTCATGCGGAGTTCGCGCTCGCGGTGCAGTTGATCAATGCGGGGCGCGTCGATCTCGCGCCGGCCGTGACGCGCGTGTTTCCGGTGCGCGAAGCGAACGATGCGTTCGAGCTGGCCGGCGACCGGCAGCGGGCGATGAAGGTGCTGATCGATTTCGCCGACGCGACGGCATGACTGCCCGCTGATGGCGCGCGACGGCGCGCATGCAGAAAAGGCACGCCCGCGATGCGCGGAGCGTGCCTTTTTGTTGGGCGGCGCGAAAGCCGGTTACTGAGTGGCTTGCCGCACGCCGACGCGCTGCGATGCGAGCCACAAGGCGATCAGCACGCCGGACAGTGCGGCCCCGGCGATGCATACGCCGCGCCAGCCGTCGACACCGTACGCGACGCTCGCCGCGAACGACCCGAACGCGCCGCCGATGAAGTAGCTCGTCAGATAGATCGTCGTCACGCGGCTGCGCGCGTTGCCGGCGAGCGCATAGATCACGCTCTGGTTCGAGATGTGCATGCCCTGCACGCCGACGTCGAGCAGCAGGATGCCCGCGATCAGCGCGACGAGCGAGTGCGCGCCGGTCGCGATCAGCGCGAACGATGCGAGCACGGCCGCCGCGAACAACCCGGTCGCCGCGTTGCCGTGGCCGCGATCGACGAGCCGGCCGGCCGACGTCGCCGCGAGCGCGCCCACAGCACCGACGACGCCGAACAGCCCGATCTGCCCTTCGGAGTAGCCGTACGGCGGCTGGCTCAGCAGGAACGTGAGGCCGGTCCACAGCAGGCTGAAACATGCGAACACGAGCGCGCCGTACGTCGAGCGCAGCGCGATCAGCGGCTGCGCGCGCACCAGTGCGAGGAGCGACTTCATCAGCGCCGCGTAGTCGAGCCGCGCGTGGCGGCGATCCTTCGGCAACTTCACCGCGAGCACGGAGGTCAGCGCGAGGATCATCACCGCGGCGATCGCGTACACCGCGCGCCAGCCGAACCCGTCGGCGATCGCGCCGGCCGCGACGCGCGCGAGCAGGATCCCGAGCAGCAGCCCGCTCATCACGGTGCCGACCGCGCGGCCACGCGTGCGCGCGTCGGCGAGCGACGCGGCGAACGGCACGAGCAACTGCGTCGAGCAGGTGACGAAGCCGAGCGCGATGTTCGCGACGACGAACATCGTGAAGTTCGTGCTGAATGCGACGGCCGCCAGCGCGATCACGTTGAGCACGAGCAGCCGCACGATCAGCGTGTGGCGGTTGACCGCGTCGCCGAGCGGCACGATCAGCAGCAGGCTTGCTGCGTAGCCGAGCTGCGTCAGCGTGACGAGGTAGCCGAGCTCGGCCGGCGGGCGGCCGAAGCTGCGCGCGATCGCGGCGAGCAGCGGCTGCGCGTAATAGATGTTGCCGATGACGATGCCGCACGCGCAGGCGAACAGCAGCGTCATGGCGCGGGTCAGTGGGGGATGGTTGTCGTGATGCAGTTCCATGGTCGCGAAAAAACGGCGGCGGCCGGCGGCGCGGGGACGGTCGGCTGCACGGGGATTGCGGAAATCGGGGCCGGCGTCAACGGATCGGCGATGAGCCGATGCGCGCCGGGCGGAGCGTGGCCGGCGCCCGGGTGGGGCGGCGGCGGATCGTCGTGCGGCGGGCGGGGCGGGCCCGGGCGTGCCGTTCCGGTGCGGCGGCAGGCGCCATGCGCAGGAGCGGAAGTGCGTATGATGCGGGAATCGAATCATAGCGTCCAAGACTGGATTGCTATGGTATTCATTGGTACAGCCAATACATGAGCCGCGCATGCTACTTCGCCACATCCGCTATTTCCTGGCCGTCGCCGAGCAGCGCAGCTTCACGCGCGCGGCCGACTCGCTGCATGTGTCGCAGCCGACGCTGTCGCAGCAGGTGCGCCAGCTCGAGGACATGCTCGGCGTGCAGCTGTTCGACCGCTCGGGCCGCACGGTGCGGCTCACCGAGTTCGGCGAAGTCTATGCGCGCCACGCGCGCGCGGCGCTGCACGAACTCGATACCGGCCAGCGCGCGCTGCACGACGTTGCGGATCTCGGCAGCGGTTCGCTGCGGCTCGCGATGATGCCGACCTTCGCCGCCTACCTGAGCGGCTCGCTGATCGACGCGTTCCACGCGGATTTTCCGAACGTCGCGCTGACGATCGACGCGATGCCGCAGGAGCGCATCGAGGCGCTGCTGGCCGACGACCGGCTCGACGCGGGTTTCGCGTTCATGCCGCCGCGCGCGCCGGACATTGACGCGCTGCCGTTGTGGGACGAGCCGCTCGCGCTCGTGACGGGCCGCACGCATCGCCTGGCCCGCCGTCGCCGCGCGCTGAGTCCGGCCGAACTCGTCGGCGAGCCGCTGGTGCTGCTGAGCCGCGCGTTCGCGACGCGCGAAAGCATCGACCGGTATTTCATCGAGCAGGGGGCGCAGCCGAAGATCGCGATCGAGACGAACACGATCAGCGCGGTGCTGGAACTCGTGCGCTGCGGGCGGCTCGCGACGGTGCTGCCCGATGCGGTCGCACGCGAGAGCGGCGATCTGTGCGCGCTGGAGATCGATCCGCCGCTGCCGACGCGCACGGCCGCGCTGCTCACGCGCAAGGGCGCGTACCGCAGCGTCGCGGCGCGTGCATTCATCGAGCGCGCGCTCGCGTATCGCGATCCGTCGGGGGGGTGACCGGTACGGCCGGCGACCGGTTGCGGCGCCAGCCGCGCGGATGGGCGGTGCTCAGGCGCTCAGGTGCGCGGCGTCGGGAAGAAGATGCCCGCGCGCTGCGCGGCGTTGGCAATGTGCGTCTCGATCGCGGTGCCCGCGGCCGCCGCATCGCGGGCGATCAGCGCATCGACGATCGCACGGTGTTCGTGCCATGTCGACAG
This sequence comes from Burkholderia sp. Bp9016, assembly GCF_003857765.1. Lineage (NCBI taxonomy): Bacteria > Pseudomonadati > Pseudomonadota > Betaproteobacteria > Burkholderiales > Burkholderiaceae > Burkholderia > Burkholderia sp. Bp9016. The sequence continues at coordinate 153,936 of NZ_QTPY01000007.1, read as the reverse complement.
CAGCAGCTCGCGCCGGTAGAACGGCATGCGCTGGCTTTCCTTCATGATGTCCGCGCTGCTGCGCAGTACCGATTCGATCGCCGCGTTGCCCGCGAGATGGATGATTCGCATGTGGAAGTCGAAATCGAGCCGCGACGCCTCGTCGAGCGCGCTCTCGGTCAGCGCGACGTGCAGGTCGGCGAGATTGTTCTCGAACCATGCGATGTCGTCGTCGCTGACGACGTGCGCCGCCATCCGCGCGGCAAACCCCTCGAGCGCATAGCGCATCTGGTACGTGTCGGGCGGCGACGACTGCTCGGCGAACCGCCAGGCGTGGGCGGCCGTCGCCTGCGCGCTTTCGACATAGACGCCCTTGCCGGCGCGGATGCGCAGCATCCCGAGCGCCTCGAGCGTCGACAGCGCCTCGCGCAGCGACGCGCGGCTGATCTCCAGCTCCTCGGAGAGCTGCCGCTGGGCCGGCAGCAGGCTGCCGACCGGATATACGCCTGCCTCGATCCGGTCGCGGATCGTCGAGATGGCGGCGTCGGTCACGGTGTGCGGAACGTTCTTCATGATGTGAGCGATGGCCGGTCTGACCAGCATTGTAATCCGCACGCAGGCAGTGCATGAGCGGCCTACGGGAAAGCCACGATCCGCCCCGATCCGGTGCATTCAGACCCCATGCCGAAGGGCGGGAAATCCCTATTTGATTCGTCCTTGACGCGACTATATCGGCTTCCTACTATCCACCATAACATCACTGGTCTTACCAGTATGAACAGACGAAACTGCAACCGTTGGATCGGGAGAGCGCCGTGTCGAAATTCCTCAATTCGCTGTTTGGCCGGGTAGTCGTCGCATTGATACTGGGGGTCGCGCTCGGCGCGTTCTTCCCGCATTTCGCCGAGTCGCTGCGACCGCTGGGCGACGGCTTCCTGAAACTCATCAAGATGGTCATCGGCCCGATCGTGTTCTGCGTCGTGGTCAGCGGGATGGCCAATGCGGGCGACCTGAAGAAGGTTGGCCGGGTCGGCCTGAAGGCGGTCGTCTACTTCGAGGTGATGACGACGATCGCGCTCGGCATCGGGCTAGTGCTCGCGTGGCTCACGCGCCCGGGCGTCGGGATGAACATCGACCTGCGCTCGCTCGATGCGGCGTCGCTCGCGTCGTATGCGAAGAATGCTGAAAGCCTGAAGGACACGGCCGGCTACCTGATGAAGATCATTCCCGAGACCGCGATCGACGCGTTCGCAAAGGGCGACATCCTGCAGATCCTCGTGTTCGCGGTGCTGTTCGGCTCCGCGCTGTCGCTGCTCGGCGACAAGGCGCAACGCGTGAACAGCCTGATCGAGGAACTGTCGCACGTGTTCTTCCGCATCATCGGCTTCATCATCAAGCTCGCGCCGCTCGGCGTGCTCGGCGCGATCGCGTTCACGACCGGCAAGTACGGCGTTGCATCGCTCAAGCAGCTCGGCTATCTCGTCGCGGTGTTCTACCTGAGCTGCTTCGTGTTCGTCACGGTCGTGCTCGGCACGGTGATGCGCCTCGCGGGCTTCTCGGTATTCAAGCTGATCCGCTACCTTCGCGAGGAACTGTCGATCGTGCTCGGCACGGCATCGTCCGACGCGGTGCTGCCGCAGGTGATGAGCAAGCTCGAATACATGGGCATCAAGGATTCGACGGTCGGCCTCGTGATTCCGACCGGATACTCGTTCAACCTCGACGGCTTCTCGATCTACCTGACGCTCGCCGTGCTGTTCATCGCGCAGGCCACCAACACGCCGCTGTCGACGCATGACCTGATCGTCGTGCTGCTCGTGTCGCTCGTCACGTCCAAGGGCGCGCACGGGATTCCGGGCTCGGCGATCGTGATCCTCGCGGCGACGCTGTCGGCGATCCCCGCGATTCCGGTGCTCGGCCTCGTGCTGATCCTGCCTGTCGACTGGTTCGTCGGCATTGCCCGCGCGGTGACCAACCTGATCGGCAACTGCGTCGCGACGGTGGTCGTCGCGGTGTGGGAGCACGACATCGACCGGGCCCGCGCGAAGCGCGTGCTGAACCGCGAGCTGCGCTACGTGGCCGACGCGCCGGGCGCCGCCGCACCGGTCGCGGGCGATCAGGCACACGCGCTCTGAGCGCGACTGCGCACGGCGCGGCGTCCCCTGGCCGCGCGGCGCGAACGAATTTCGTGCGACCGGCGTGCTGATGCGCCGGCGCTTCTCAAAATAGTGGAGACGACATGGCAGCCCCCATCCTCGATCCGAACGCGCCGGCCTTCACGCGGCGCTACATGAACCTCGCCGATCCGCGCCTGGGCGCGCAGGCGCTCTTCGCCAGCGACGAATTCTTCGCGCCGAAGGAGCGCATGCTCAATCCCGAGCCGGCCGTCTTCATTCCCGGCAAGTACGACGACCACGGCAAGTGGATGGACGGCTGGGAGACGCGTCGCAAGCGCACCACCGGCCACGACTTCTGCGTGGTCCGGCTTGCGCGGCCCGGCGTGATTTACGGCGTCGATCTCGACACGAGCCACTTCACCGGCAACTTCCCGCCGGCCGCGTCGATCGAGGCCTGCGCGGCGGATGGCGACACGCCGCCGGACGACGCCGAATGGCGCACGATCGTCCCCGCGACGACGCTGCAGGGCAATTCGCACCACTACGTCAGTGTCGACGATGCGCAGCCGGTCACGCACCTGCGCGTGAACCTGTATCCGGACGGCGGGCTCGCGCGGCTGCGCGTGTACGGCCAGCCGCAGCGCGACTGGCGCCATGTGCCGGCCGGCGAACTCGTCGATCTCGCGGCGATCGAGAACGGCGGTTATCTGGTGGCGGCGAACAACCAGCATTTCGGGCCGGCCTCGCAGATGCTGATGCCGGGGCGGGGCGCGAATATGGGCGACGGCTGGGAAACGCGGCGCCGCCGCGAGCCCGGCAACGACTGGGCGATCGTCGCGCTGGCGCGCCCGGGCATCATCCGGCGCGTCGAGGTCGATACGGCGTTCTTCAAGGGCAACTTCCCCGACCGCTGTTCGCTGCAGGCCGCGCACGTCACGGGCGGCACCGACGATTCGCTCGTCACGCAGGCGATGTTCTGGGCCGAACTGCTCGGCGAGCAGAAGCTGCAGATGGATCACGTGCACACGTTCGACCAGCTCGCGGCGCTCGGCCCCGTCACGCACGTGCGCTTCAACATCTTCCCGGACGGCGGCGTGTCGCGCCTGCGTCTGTGGGGCGAGCCGGCTTGACGGAGGGCGAAGGCATGAGCGGACCCCATATCCTGCGCGTCGAGCGCCTGACCCGCGAAGCGTTCGCGCCGTTCGGCGACGTGATCGCGCTCGAAGGCGCGCGGCATTTTCCGATCAACGGCGGCACGACCGAGCGTTTCCACGATCTCGCGACGATCGACGTCTGCGCGGACGGCGGCCGGCCGCTCGTCAGCATGTTTCGCGCGCAGCCGCGCGCGCTGCCGGTCGCGATCACGCTGATGGAGCGTCATCCGCACGGCAGCCAGGCGTTCATCCCGCTGGCGGCCGTGTCGCGCTACGCGATCGTTGTCGCGCCGGCCGGCGAATTCCGGCCCGGCGCGATGCGCGCGTTCCTCGCCGAAGGCTGGCAGGGCGTGAATTACGCGAAGGGCGTGTGGCACCACCCGCTGCTCGCGCTCGACGCGGTCAGCGATTTCGTGATCGTCGATCGCGGCGGCCCGCAGCCGAACTGTGACGAGATCCCGCTCGACGACGCGTGGGCGCTCGAGTTCGAACCGGCCTGCGCGAGCACTGCCTGACGCGCGGCGCGGCCGGCATCGGGTCACGCCGTGGCCGGCGCGCAGCCGCATGCTCGAGAACGTTTCCATACGGGCCCGCGTGTCACGCGGGCCTCGTCACATTGGTCTTGTCCCGAAAACGACACGGCCCGGGCGGCGAGGTGCCGGCCGGGCCGTCGCGCATGCGCGAATGGTGCGGATCAGTGCTTGCGGTGCGGGCAGTTTTCGGTCGTGCAGGAACCGTACATCGCGAGCGAGTGTTCCTGGAGCCGGAAGCCGCGTTCTTTCGCGATCGCTTGCTGGCGGCTTTCGATCTCGGCGTCGAAGAATTCTTCGACGCGACCGCAATCGAGGCACACGAGGTGATCGTGGTGCGAACCTTCGTTCAGTTCGAACACGGCCTTGCCGGATTCGAAGTTGCTGCGCGTGAGCAGGCCCGCCTGCTCGAACTGCGTCAGCACGCGGTAAACCGTGGCGAGCCCGATGTCGAGCTGTTCGTTGAGCAGGTTCCGGTAGACGTCTTCGGCCGTCAGGTGACGCACGGGGCTCTGCTGGAAGATCTCGAGAATCTTGAGGCGCGGTAGGGTGGCCTTTAGCCCGATATTCTTGAGATCCGTCGGATTGGTCATGGCTAGGCATCCCTAGAGTACAATGCAGGGCTTCAATGTTACCGGCTTTTCGCCGTTCCAGAAACACGCGCGGCTCGCGACGCGGGCCAGCACGGTGACGGAAATGATCCCAGAATCTCTTTCGCACTTTCAGAGGAGTCGCATGCGGAGTGCCATCATCGCTGCCGCCGCCGTTGCCGCGCTGGCTGGTTGTTCGTCGTACGACAGCGTGACGCAGCGCATCGCGCAGAGCATCACGCCCTATCGGATCACTGTCGTGCAGGGCAACTTCGTGTCGCAGGAAAAGGCCGCGCAGCTGCAGGCCGGGATGTCGCGCGAGCAGGTCCGCGCGCTGCTCGGCACGCCGCTGCTGACGGACATGTTCCATGCCGATCGCTGGGATTACCTCTTTTACTTCAAGCGCGGCTCGACGGCAGTCGTCCAGCAGCGCGACCTCGTGCTGACATTCTCGGGCGACCGGCTCGCGAGCTGGGCGGGTGCCGAGAACCTGCCTTCCGAGCTCGACCTGCTGGCCGATATCGACGGCGATCGCGGCGGCAAGAAGGCGAAGGCCGCAGCCGCGGCGAAGAGGGCGTCCGAAGCCGCTGCCGCGAGCGCCGCGCAGGCCACCGCTGCCGCGAGCCCGGTTGCCGAGCCGGCATCCGGCGCGGCGGTCGACCAGGACGCGAACGCCCAGGCCGCACGTGCGGCGAACCGCGCGACCAACCAGGTATCGGGGCAGGGGGCGGCCGCACGCCGCTTCACGCCGTCCGCGCAGGTCTCGAGCGGCGCACCGGTGCCGGGCGGCCAGCCGCCGGGCGTGGCGCCGGCGATCCAGCCGCAGTTCCAGTTCCATCGTCCGCCGCAGCCGAACGTGTCGAACGACACGACGCAGCCCGTCGGCCCGCAGGGTTCGGACACGCTGCAGAACCAGCCGCTCACCGCGCCGGCCCAGTAGGCGGCCGGCGTGCGGAAACGGGGCGGCATGCGCCGCCCGCCTTTATACCTGTCGTGTAGAAAGCCATGAAGATTGCGATTGCCGGTGCATCGGGCCGTATGGGCCGGATGCTGATCGAAGCCGTTCTCAACGATTCCGACGCGCAGCTCGTCGGCGCGCTCGACCGCGCCGATTCGCCGTTCCTCGGCCAGGACGCGGGCGCGTTCCTCGGCAAGGAAACCGGGATCAAGCTGACCGACGACCTCGACGCCGTGTTCGCGCAGGCCGACTACCTGATCGACTTCACGCGTCCGGAAGGCACGATCGCGCACGTCGAGGCCGCGCTGCGCCACGACGTGAAGCTCGTGATCGGCACGACCGGCTTCACCGCCGAGCAGAAGGCGGAGCTGCAGGCCGCGGCAGGCAGGATCGGCATCGTGTTCGCGGCGAACATGAGCGTCGGCGTGAACGTCACGCTGAAGCTGCTGGAATTCGCGGCGAAGCATTTCTCGCACGGCTACGACATCGAGATCATCGAGGCGCATCACCGCCACAAGGTCGATGCGCCGTCGGGCACCGCGCTGATGATGGGCGAGGCCGTCGCCGGTGCGCTCGGGCGCTCGCTCGACGAATGTGCGGTGTACGGCCGCCAGGGCGTGACGGGCGAACGCGATCCGTCGACGATCGGCTTTGCGGCGGTGCGCGGCGGCGACATCGTCGGCGATCACACCGTGCTGTTCGCCGGGATCGGCGAGCGGATCGAGATCACGCACAAGTCGTCGAGCCGCGTGTCGTACGCGCAGGGCGCGCTGCGTGCGGTCCGCTTCCTGTCGGCGCGTGGCGCCGGCCTGTTCGACATGCAGGACGTGCTCGGCCTGCGCTGACGCTCACGGGGAAACTCCGATGGCCATTCCCACCGGCGTTGTCCACTACCTCGAAAGCGGCGATGCGATCACGCACGCCGTCGCCTACGTGCTGCTGGCGATGTCCGTCGCCAGCTGGTGCTTCCTCCTCATGAAAGCCTGGCTCCTGGTCCGCGCGAAGCGGCAGGGGCCGCGCGCGCTCGCCGCGTTCTGGCGCGCGCCGTCGCTCGATGCGGGCATCGCCGCGCTCGTCGGCGCCGATCGCGAACGCGTGTTCGTGCCGCTTGCCGAAGCCGCGCGCGACGCGGCCGACGAACACGATCCGGCCGCGCTGGCCGCGCGCGTCGAGCGCAGCGAACGCGTGCTGCGCGCGCTGCGTCACGCGATGCTGCGCTCGCAGCGCCGGCTCGAGTTCGGCCAGGTGCTGCTCGCGTCGATCGGCAGCACCGCGCCGTTCGTCGGACTGCTCGGCACCGTGTGGGGCATCTATCACGCGCTCGGCAGCATCGCCGCGAGCGGGCAGGCGCAGATCGAGAACGTCGCGGGGCCGGTGGGCGAAGCGCTGATCATGACCGCGTTCGGGCTCGTGGTCGCGATTCCCGCGGTGCTCGCGTACAACATCCTCGGGCGGCTCGTGCGACAGCTCGCCGAGGAACTCGACGGCTTCGCGCGCGACCTGCACGTGTTCGTGTGCGCGCAGGGCGCCTGACGCGCGGCCCGGAGGAGCGACCATGGCATTCGGCGGACTGGAGCACCACAAGACGTCCGCGCCGATGGCGGAGATCAACATGACGCCGCTGATCGACGTGATGCTCGTGCTGCTCGTCATCTTCATCATCACCGCGCCGCTGATGACGCATGCGATCCGGCTCGATCTGCCGAAGGTCGCGGCCAGCGCCGCGCGCGATACGCCGCAATCGGTCACGCTGTCGATCGATGACGCCGGCAAGCTGTTCTGGGACGACACGCCCGTCGCGCTCGACGCGCTGCCGGCACGCTTTCGGGCCGCCGCCGCGGGCGCCACGCCGCCGGAGCTGCGGCTGCGCGCGTCGCGCGCGACCCGCTACGACGTGATCGCGCAGGTGATGGGCGCCGCGCAGGCCGCGGGGCTCACGCGCATCGGCTTCGTCACCGACATGCCGCCGGCGGGCACTGCCGCGCCGGCCGCAGCGGGCGCGAAACGCTGACCGGCCGGCCGCCTGCGCGTCCGGTGCAAGCAAGAATGCGTGCCGGCCCGCGAGACGGGCCGTGCCGCCCGCCACGGACGGTATAATCGTCGTTTCCGCCCGGTCGGCAGGGTTTCGCCGGGTAACCTGGAGACCTTCCGGGTTACCCGGCTGATCTCCGGACCATGAGGCAGGCCCGGGAACCGGGAGCCTGCCCGCGCCGCCGGGCTGCCCGATTTCGTCCACTTCCGCGTGCCCGCCCCGTGGCGCGCCGCTTAAAGCCTAGTCCGAACCACACCATGCACGAGAGATACGTACCCGCCGACGTCGAAGCCGCCGCCCAGGGCGACTGGCGCGCAGCCGATGCTTACAAGACGAAGGAAGACTCGCAGAAGCCGAAGTTCTACTGCGTGTCGATGCTGCCGTACCCGTCCGGCAAGCTGCACATGGGTCACGTGCGCAACTACACGATCAACGACGTGATGTACCGCTATCTGCGGATGAACGGCTACAACACGCTGATGCCGATGGGCTGGGACGCGTTCGGGATGCCGGCCGAGAACGCCGCGATGGCGAACGGCGTGCCGCCCGCGAAGTGGACCTACGACAACATCGACTACATGAAGGGCCAGATGCAGTCGATGGGTCTCGCGATCGACTGGTCGCGTGAAATCGCGACGTGCAAGCCCGACTATTACAAGTGGAACCAGTGGCTGTTCCTGAAGATGCTCGAGAAGGGTATCGCTTACAAGAAGACGGGCACCGTGAACTGGGACCCGGTCGACCAGACCGTGCTCGCGAACGAGCAGGTGATCGACGGCCGCGGCTGGCGTTCGGGCGCACTCGTCGAGAAGCGTGAGATCCCGATGTACTACCTGCGTATCACGCAGTACGCGGATGAGCTGCTGAACGACCTCGAAGGCCTCGGCTGGCCCGAGCGCGTGAAGATCATGCAGCAGAACTGGATCGGCAAGAGCTTCGGCGTGAACTTCGGCTTCCCGTACGAAATTGACGGCGAAAAGACGCTGCTGCGCGTGTTCACGACGCGTGCCGACACGATCATGGGCGTCACGTTCTGCGCGATCGCGGCCGAGCATCCGCTCGCCACGCGCCTCGCGCAGGGCAAGCCGGAACTGCAGGCGTTCATCGACGAATGCAAGCGCGGCGGCGTTGCCGAGGCCGACGTCGCGACGATGGAGAAGAAGGGCGTCGCGACGGGCTTCTCGGTGTCGCACCCGCTGACGGGCGAGCCGGTCGAGGTATGGATCGGCAACTACGTGCTGATGAGCTACGGCGAAGGCGCGGTGATGGGCGTGCCGGGCCACGACGAGCGCGATTTCGCGTTCGCGAAGAAATACGGCCTGCCGATCAAGCAGGTGATTTCGAGCGAAGGCCAGGCTTACTCGCTCGATGCATGGCAGGAGTGGTACGGCGACAAGGAAACCGCGGTCTGCGTGAACAGCGGCAAGTACGACGGCCTGCGCCATGCGGATGCGGTCGACGCGGTCGCGGCCGACCTGAAGGCCGGCGGCTTCGGCGACAAGCAGGTCACGTGGCGCCTGCGCGACTGGGGCGTCTCGCGCCAGCGCTACTGGGGCACGCCGATCCCGATCATCCACTGCCCGTCGTGCGGCGACGTGCCGGTGCCGGAGCAGGACCTGCCGGTCGTGCTGCCGGAAGACCTCGTGCCGGACGGCTCGGGCAACCCGCTCGCGAAGTCCGAAGCGTTCCTGAACTGCGCGTGCCCGAAGTGCGGCGCGGCCGCGAAGCGCGAAACCGACACGATGGACACCTTCGTCGATTCGTCGTGGTACTTCTCGCGCTACACGGCACCGGACGCCGACACGATGGTCGACGCGCGCACCGACTACTGGATGCCGATGGATCAGTACATCGGCGGCATCGAGCACGCGATCCTGCACCTGCTGTATTCGCGCTTCTGGACCAAGGTGATGCGCGACCTCGGCCTCGTGAAGTTCGGCGAGCCGGCAAAGAACCTGCTCACGCAGGGGATGGTGCTCAACGAGACGTATTATCGCGAAGACGCAGCGGGCAAGAAGACCTGGTACAACCCGGCCGACGTGACGGTCACGCACGACGACAAGGGGCGCCCGGTCGGCGCGACGCTGAACTCGGACGGCCAGCCGGTCGTGCTCGGCGGCATCGAGAAGATGTCGAAGTCGAAGAACAACGGTGTCGATCCGCAGGTGCTGATCGACCAGTACGGCGCCGATACCGCGCGCCTGTTCACGATGTTCGCCGCGCCGCCCGAGCAGCAGCTCGAGTGGTCGGGTGCGGGCGTCGAAGGCGCGAGCCGCTTCCTGCGCCGCGTGTGGAGCTTCGGCGCGGGCAATCGTGAGGCGCTCGCCGTGCGCGCCGGTTTCGACGCGGCGGCGCTCGGCGACGCCGACAAGGCGCTGCGCCGCGAGATCTACAGCGTGCTGAAGCAGGCCGATTTCGACTACCAGCGTCTGCAGTACAACACGGTCGTGTCGGCCGCGATGAAGATGCTGAACGCGATCGACGGCGCGAAGGGCGCGACGCCCGCCGTGCTGCGCGAGACGTACGGCGTACTGCTGCGCGTGCTGTACCCTGTCGTGCCGCACGTCACGTTCGAGCTGTGGAAGGCGCTCGGCTACGCGGACGAATTCGGCCCGCTGCTCGACGCACCTTGGCCGAAGGTCGACGAAGCCGCGCTCGAGCAGGCCGAGATCGAACTCGTGCTGCAGGTGAACGGCAAGGTGCGCGGCGCGCTGAAGGTCGCGAAGGACGCGAGCCGCGAGGCGATCGAAGCCGCGGCGGTGGCCGACGAAGCGTTCGCGAAGTTCAGCGACGGCAAGCCGGCGAAGAAGATCGTCGTCGTGCCGGGCCGCCTCGTGAACATCGTCGTCTGACGGCCGCCGGCCGTCGGGCGTACACAGAAGGAGCGAAGGTGATCCGCAGATCGTTTTTGGTGCTCGTCGGCAGCGCGGTCGCGCTGTCGGCATGCGGCTTCCAGTTGCGCGGCCAGCAGGACTACGCGTTCAAGCGGCTGCTGATCGCCGGCGCGCCGGCGGCCGTCGGTGCGCGGCTCACGCGCCTCGTCGAGGCAGGCAGCGACACGAAGATCGTCAAGTCGGCGGACGACGCCGACGCCGTGCTGCGCATGTGGGAGTCGCGCGGGCAGAACACGCTGACACTCAACAAGTACGGTTCCGCGCAGGAATATGCGCTGTACTACACGCTGAACTACACGCTGACGAGCAAGGACGGCACCGTGCTGATCCCCGCGAGCGCGATCGCGCTGAACCGCGCGATGACGTACAGCGACCAGTACACGAACGCGAAGGCGCAGGAAGCCGACATCCTGTACGCGGACATGCAGAACGATGCCGTCGACCAGCTGATGCGGCGTCTCGCGATCGTCCACTCGCTGACGCCGGCGCCGCAGGACGTGGTGCCGGGCGTGGCGCCGGGCGCGCCGCTGCCGCCGCCGCCGCTCTGATCGCCGGCGCACGTACCGATGCAATTGCGACTTGATGCGCTGGAGCCGCACCTCGCGAAGGGGATGGCCGGGCTCTACACCGTGTATGGCGACGAGCCGCTGCTCGCGCAGGAAGCGTGCGACCGCATTCGTGCGGCCGCGCGCGCGGCCGGCTTCACCGAGCGTTCGGTGCATACGGTCGAGCGCGGCTTCGACTGGAGCGTGCTGCTGGGCGCGACCCAGGCGATGTCGCTGTTCGGCGAGCGTCAGCTGATCGAGCTGCGCATTCCGTCGGGCAAGCCGGGCAAGGAAGGCGCCGATGCGCTGAAGACGCTCGCGGCGACGCCCAACCCCGACGCGCTGATGCTCGTCACGTTGCCGCGGCTCGACGCGGCAACGCAGAAATCCGCCTGGTTTACCGCGCTGCAGAACGGCGGCGTCGCGCTGAAGATCGATCCCGTCGAGCGCGCGCAACTGCCGAACTGGATCGGCCAGCGTCTGTCGATGCAGGGCCAGCGCGTCGCCCTCGGCGACGACGGCCGGCGCGCGCTGCAGTTCATCGCGGAGCGCGTCGAGGGCAACCTGCTCGCCGCGCACCAGGAAATCCAGAAGCTCGGGCTGCTGTATCCGCAGGGCGTGCTGGCGTTCGAACAGGTGCACGACGCGGTGCTGAACGTCGCGCGCTACGACGTCTTCAAGCTGAACGAAGCGATGCTCGCCGGCGACGCCGCACGGCTCGCGCGGATGATCGACGGGCTGAAAGGCGAGGGCGAGGCGATCGTGCTCGTGATGTGGGCCGTCGTCGAGGAGTTGCGCACGCTGCTGCGGATCAAGCGCGGCGCGACGGCCGGCAAGCCGCTGGCCACGCTGCTGCGCGAGAACCGCGTGTGGGGTCCGCGCGAGCGGTTGATCGCCCCCGCGCTGAACCGCGTGTCGGAAGGCGTGCTCGAGAAGGCGCTCGCGTTCGCCGCGAAGCTCGACCGGCAGGTCAAGGGGCTGTCGGCCATCGCGCCGGGCCGCCGCACGCAGGACGATCCGCCGCCCGATCCGTGGGACGGCCTGTTCCAGCTCGCGATGACGGTGGCCGGCGAGCGCGGCGAGCGACCGCCGACCGCGGGTCGCGTGCGGCGTTAAGCCTCGTCGAGGGCCTTCAGCGCCTGCATCGCAACCCGCTTACAATATTTCGATGGCCGGTGCGGCCCTTTCTGCTGCCGCGCTGCACGCTTTCCCCGAATTCACGCCGCGCCAAGCGGCTCGCTTCTCGAGTCACACGATGGATATCGACCAGTACATGACGGACCTGGGCCGCCGTGCCCGGCACGCTTCCCGCGCCATGGCGCGCGCCAGCACGGCCGCGAAGAATGCGGCGCTCGACGCCGTGGCCCGCGCGATCGAGCGCGATGCGCAGGCACTGAAGGATGCGAATGCACGCGACGTCGCCCGTGCGCGTGAAAAGGGGCTCGATGCGGCGTTCATCGATCGCCTCACGCTGTCGGACAAGGCGCTGAACACGATGGTCGAAGGTTTGCGCCAGGTCGCATCGCTGGCTGATCCGATCGGCGAGATCGGCAACCTCAAGTACCGCCCGAGCGGGATCCAGGTCGGCCAGATGCGCGTGCCGCTCGGCGTGATCGGCATCATCTACGAGTCGCGCCCGAACGTGACGATCGACGCGGCCGCGCTGTGCCTGAAGTCGGGCAACGCAACGATCCTGCGCGGCGGCTCCGAAGCGCTCGAGTCGAACGCTGCGCTCGCGAAGCTGATCGGCGAAGGGCTCGAAGCGGCGGGCTTGCCGCAGGACGCGGTGCAGGTCGTCGCGACCGCCGATCGCGCGGCGGTCGGCAAGCTGATCACGATGACCGAATACGTCGACGTGATCGTACCGCGTGGCGGCAAGAGCCTGATCGAGCGCCTGATCAACGAGGCGCGCGTGCCGATGATCAAGCACCTCGACGGTATCTGCCACGTGTATGTCGACGATCGCGCCGATCTCGCGAAGGCGCTGACGGTGTGCGACAACGCGAAGACGCATCGCTACGGCACCTGCAACACGATGGAGACGCTGCTCGTTTCGAGCGGCATCGCGGCGACGTTGCTGCCGCCGCTCGGCAAGCTGTATCGCGACAAGCAGGTCGAACTGCGTGTCGATGCGGCCGCGCGCGCGGTGCTCGCCGAGGCCGGCGTCGGCCCGCTCGTCGATGCGACCGAAGAAGACTGGCACACCGAATATCTCGCGCCGGTGCTCGCGATCAAGGTCGTCGACGGCCTCGACGCGGCGATCGAGCACATCAACCATTACGGTTCGCACCATACGGATGCGATCGTCACCGAGGATCACGACCGCGCGATGCGCTTCCTGCGCGAAGTCGATTCGGCGAGCGTGATGGTCAACGCGTCGACACGCTTCGCGGACGGCTTCGAATTCGGCCTCGGCGCGGAAATCGGCATTTCGAACGACAAGCTCCACGCACGCGGCCCCGTCGGCCTGGAAGGGCTCACGTCGCTGAAGTACGTCGTGCTCGGGCACGGCGAAGGCCGCCAGTAACCGTAAAGCGAGGCGCACAACCGATGGCAATGCTCTGGGTCAAGACGTTCCATATCGTTCTGATCGCCGCGTGGTTCGCGGGGCTGTTCTACCTGCCGCGCATCTACGTGAATCTCGCGATGGAAACCGATCCGGCCGCGGTGCGGCGTTTGCTGCTGATGGCGCGCAAGCTGTTTCGCTTCATGACGTTCATCGCAGTGCCGGCGCTGGCATGCGGGTTGTGGCTCTGGCTCGCGATCGGCATTGGCCAGGGGCAGGGCTGGATTCACGCGAAGGTGACGGTGGTGCTGCTGCTCGTGATCTACCACGCGTATTGCGGACACTTGCTGCGGGTGTTCGAGCGCGGCGAGAACCGTCGCACCGACAAGTGGTATCGCGTGTTCAACGAGCTGCCGGTACTCGGCATGCTTGCCGCGGTCGCGCTGGTCGTGATCAAGCCGTTCTGATCGCGCTGCACGGCAGCGCTGGCGATCGATACGCAACAATGGCGCCCCGCGGGGCGCCATTTTTCATGCGCGCGTCGGGCGCGTTCATTCCTTCGTCGGGTCGTCGATCCGGCGGCGCGTGATCGCTTCCTTCGCGCGGCCGACCCGCTCCATCAGCGCCGGCCCGCGCGACAGCGCGACGCCGACCGCGAGGATGTCGCCGATCGCGAGATGCGACATCCGCGACGTCATCGGCGAGAACACGTCGGTTTCCTCGGCGACGTTCGACGCGAGGCTCACCGTCGCGAGCTTCGCGAGCGGCGAATGGCTTTGCGTGATCGCGACGACCTTCGCGCCGCACGCGAGCGCGGAGCGCGCGGCATCGACGATGTCGCGCGTGCGGCCGGTGTTCGAGATCGCGACGACGACGTCGTGCGGCCCGAGCAGCGCCGACGACATCGAGAACGTGTGCGGGTCCGAGTACGCGACGCTCGGCACACCAAGCCGGAAAAACTTGTGCTGGATGTCCTGCGCGGCGATGCCCGAGCCGCCGGCACCATAGAACTCGATGCGCGACGCGTTCGACAGCAGCGAGATCGCGTCGGCGACGCTGCCGGCCGACAGGCTGTTGCGCACCTCGATCAGCGCGCCGATCGTGCGGTCGAACACCTTGCCGATGATGCCGGGCGCCGGTTCGTCGGGCTCGACGTCGCGATACACCGACGACACGCCGGGCGCGACGCTCTGCGCGAGCCGGATCTTGAATTCGCGAAAGCCGCTGCAGCCGAGCGCCTGGCAAAAGCGCGCGATGGTCGGCTGGCTGACGCCCGCGCGGGTCGAAAGCTCGGTCATCGCGAGGTCGAGCACCTCGCGCGGTGCGGCGAGGATGTAGTCGGCGAGCTTGCGCTCGGACGGGCGCAGCTCGGCGCGGATCGCTTCAATGCGAGGCAGCATGGGGCGGCAGATGAAAATCGGGTTCGGATGAGCGAGTGTATCGCAATCGAATTGTAGAAAATCTACAAGAAAATGCTAGCTCTTTCGTCGGTCTTTCTCGGGCTGCCCGATGAGGCGAATTAGGGTTTTCACTAGTTAAAGCCTTGCTGGTGGCGGGAATAAGGGTTGCGTGTATATCGATCCGCATTGCGCGCGTGTAGTTTTTCTACTAGACTTGCTTCGTTCGTTCGACGCACTCGATCGTCCCCACGATTCCAACCGCCGGTGTCGTCCGGCATACAGGAGCGCCCAGCATGACGTCGCTGCACCCCACTCTGGCGAAAGTCACCGACCGCGTGATCGCCCGCAGCCAATCGACCCGTTCCGCCTATCTGCAGCGCATCGCCGGCGCGCAAGGCAAGTTCCCGGCCCGCGGCGCGCTGTCGTGCGCGAACCTCGCCCACGGCTTCGCGGGTCTCGAGGGCAGCGACAAGTTCCAGATCAAGGCGATCCGCGAGCCGAACATCGGCATCGTGTCCTCGTACAACGAGATGCTGTCCGCGCACGCGCCGTACAAGGGTTTCCCCGACATCATCAAGGCCGCCGCGCGCGAGAACGGCGGCGTCGCGCAGTTCGCCGGCGGTGTGCCGGCGATGTGCGACGGCGTCACGCAGGGCAACCCCGGGATGGAGTTGTCGCTGTTCTCGCGCGAGGCGATCGCGATGGGCACGGCGATCGCGCTCACGCACAACATGTTCGACGCGGCGCTCTGCCTCGGCATCTGCGACAAGATCGTGCCGGGCCTGCTGATCGGCGCGCTGCAGTTCGGCCACCTGCCGACTATCTTCGTGCCGGCCGGCCCGATGACGAGCGGCCTGTCGAACGACGACAAGGCGAAGATCCGCCAGCAGTTCGCGACCGGCCAGGTGGGCCGCGACGCGCTGCTCGAAGCCGAATCGGCTGCGTATCACGGCCACGGCACCTGCACCTTCTACGGCACCGCGAACAGCAACCAGATGCTGATGGAGCTGATGGGCCTGCACCTGCCGGGCTCGGCGTTCGTTCATCCGCACACGCCGCTGCGTACCGCGCTGACGGCCGAGGCTGCGCGCCGCGTGCTCGATCTGACGGTGGAGCGCGGCCAGTACACGCCGATCGGCCACGTGATCGACGAGAAGGCGATCGTCAACGGGATCGTCGCGCTGCTCGCGACGGGGGGCTCGACCAACCACACGCTGCACCTCGTCGCGATTGCGCGCGCGGCCGGCATCCTGATCGACTGGAACGATTTCGACGAGCTGTCGGCCGCCGTGCCGCTGCTCGCGAAGATCTACCCGAACGGCAAGGCCGACGTGAACCACTTCCACGCGGCGGGCGGCGTCGCGTTCCTGGTGCGCAACCTGCTCGAAGGCGGGCTGTTGCACGAAGACGTGACGACGGTCGCGGGCAAGGGGTTGTCGCACTACACGAAGGAGCCGAAGCTGATCGACGGCAAGCTGACGTGGGTCGACGGCACGACCGAAAGCCACGACACGAAGGTGCTGCGCGGCATTCGCGAGCCGTTCCAGCCGGACGGCGGCCTGCGCCTGATGCAGGGCCGGCTCGGCCGCGGCGTGATCAAGATTTCGGCGGTCGCGCCCGAGCACCGCAAGGTGACGGCGCCCGCGATCGTGTTCGATTCGCAGGAAGCCGTGCAGGAAGCGTTCGATCGCGGCGAACTGAAGCGCGACTTCGTCGCGGTCGTGCGTTTCCAGGGCGCGCGCGCGAACGGGATGCCCGAGCTGCACCGTTTGACGCCGCTGCTCGGCGTGCTGCAGGATCAGGGCTTCCATGTCGCGCTCGTCACCGACGGCCGCATGTCGGGCGCGTCGGGCAAGGTGCCGGCGGTGATCCACGTGTCGCCGGAAGCGCTGCTGGCCGGCCCGCTCGGCAAGGTGAAGACGGGTGACACGCTCGTGATCGACGCGGACGCGGGCGTTCTCGACATCGAGATCGACGCAGCCGAATGGCAGGCGCGCCCGGTCGCGCAGCCGCTGCACCAGGCCGACAACGAGACGGGTTTCGGGCGCGAACTGTTCGGTGTGTTCCGCGCGGCTGCCGCGCCGGCCGAGCAGGGCGCATCGGTTTTCGGGACGCTGGTCGGCGAAACGGCCGTCCACGTCGCCGCGTGAATTTCAAGGAGCCAAATCAATGAAGACGATTGCGGAAATCGTGAAGCTGGGCCCGGTCATTCCGGTGCTCGCATTCGACTCGGTCGAGCAGGGCGAACACGTGTCGCGCGCGTTGCACGCGGGCGGCGTCAAGGTGCTCGAGATCACGCTGCGCACGCCGGCGGGCCTCGAGGCGATCCAGCGCGCGAGCCAGCTCGCGGACGATATCGTCGTCGGCGTCGGCACGATCACGAAGCCCGAGCACTGCGCGCAGGCGAAGCGCGCGGGTGCGAAGTTCGGCGTGTCGCCGGGCCTGACGAAGGATCTGCATCTCGCGTCGCTCGACGCGGACCTGCCGCTGCTGCCGGGCGTGATGACGCCGAGCGACATCATCCAGGCACTCGAATTCGGCTACGAGATCGTCAAGTTCTTCCCCGCGCAGCAAGCCGGCGGCGTGCCGATGCTGCAGGCGTTCCACGGCCCGTTCCCGGCGCTGAAGTTCTGCCCGACGGGCGGTATCACGGTCGAGAGCGCGCCGAATTTCCTGAAGCTGCCGAACGTCGTGTGCGTCGGCGGCTCGTGGCTCACGCCGAAGGCAGCGCTCGCGGCGCAGGACTGGGCCGAAGTCACGCGTCTCGCGCAAGCCGCGAGCCAGCTCCCCCGGTAAGACTTGTACGAAATGATGATTTAACCCTCGGTAAGCAGGCGCTTAGTGCTTGTTTTACCGAGGGTTTTTGCTGATGGAACCGGTTCTATCCGCGGACCGTAAAGATAAGTAAAATTCAGCGTCCTCGCGGGGTGGGTACCCCCCGTGTTTCGGAGACCTGCATAGCCGGGCATACTCGCTACAACTCGCCCGGTTCGAACAATCCAAGGAGGAGTGCCACATGGGGGCTGTCCAAGGCAGCATGCTGCTCGTATTCACGCTGATCGCGATCGCCGCGCTGATCCTGATGATCGCGCGTTTCAAGATCTACCCGTTCCTGGTGCTGATCATCGTTTCGCTTGGCCTGGGTCTCGCCGTCGGCATGCCGATGGACAAGATCGTCAAGTCGTTCGAAGCGGGCACGGGCGGCACGCTCGGCCACATTGCGATCGTCGTCGGCCTCGGCACAATGCTCGGCAAGATGATGGCCGAATCGGGCGGGGCCGAGCGGATCGCGACCACGCTGATCGACTGGTTCGGTGAGAAGAACATTCATTGGGCGATGATGTTCGTCGCGATCATCGTCGGTCTGCCGGTGTTCTTCGAAGTCGGCTTCGTGCTGCTGATCCCGATCGCATTCAACGTCGCGAAGCGCACCGGCAAATCGCTGCTCGTCGTCGGCCTGCCGATGGTGGCCGGCCTGTCGGTCGTGCACGGGCTGATTCCGCCGCACCCGGCTGCGCTGCTGGCCGTTCAGCAATACGGCGCCGACATCGGCAAGACGATCGCGTTCGGCCTGATCGTCGGCGTGCCGACCGCGATCATCGCGGGTCCGCTGTTCGCGCTGACGATCTCGAAGTTCGTGAAGCTGCCGGAAAACAACCCGCTCGCGTCGCAGTTCGTCGACACGCACTCGAACGGCCGCACGCGCGAGCTGCCGGGTTTCGGCATCACGCTGTTCACGATCCTGCTGCCCGTCGTGCTGATGCTGGTTGGCAGCTGGGCCGACCTGGTGTTCGCGCCGAAGTCGCTGCCGAACAACCTGCTGCGCTTTGCCGGCAACTCCGACGTCGCGCTGCTGATCGCCGTGCTGGTGAGCTTCTTCACGTTCGGCAAGCTGCAGGGCTTCAACCGCGACCAGATCCAGAAGTTCTGCGGCGAGTGTCTGGCGCCGATCGCCGGCATCACGCTGATCGTCGGCGCGGGCGGCGGCTTCGGCGGCGTCCTGCGCGACAGCGGGATTTCGCAGCAGATCGTCGAGACCGCGAAGCACGCGCACCTGTCGCCGCTGCTGCTCGGCTGGTTCGTCGCGGCGCTGATGCGTCTCGCAACGGGTTCGGCAACGGTCGCGATGACGACGGCCTGCGGCATCGTCGCACCGATCGCCGCGGCGGCCGGCACGACGGTCAGCCCGGAACTGCTGGTGCTCGCCACCGGTTCGGGTTCGCTGATCTTCTCGCACGTGAACGACGGCGGTTTCTGGCTGATCAAGGAATACTTCGGGATGACGGTCGGTCAGACGTTCAAGACCTGGTCGCTGCTCGAAACCATCATCTCGGTGCTCGGTCTCAGTTTCACGTTGCTGCTGAGCATGGTTCTGTAACAAGGGGTAGTCAATGATTCTGATCGCAATGGGCGTGTCGGGCGCGGGCAAGTCGCGAATCGGCGAAATGCTGGCGGAGCGCCTGTCGTGCAGCTATACCGACGGCGACGCGTTTCACAGCGCGGCGAACAAGGAAAAGATGCACCACGGCATTCCGCTGACCGACGACGACCGCTGGCCGTGGCTGCGCACGATCCGCGCGGCCATCGAGGAAAAGCAGCATGCCGGCGAGACGGCCGTGTTCACGTGCTCGTCGCTGAAGCGTTCGTACCGCGACGTGCTGCGCGGCACCGACACCGACGTGCGGTTCGTGTACCTGAAGGGTTCGTTCGAGGTGTTGCACGAGCGCCTGAAGACCCGCACCGGCCATTTCTTCGATCCGTCGCTGCTGAAAAGCCAGCTCGACACGCTCGAGGAACCGGGCGAGGACGAAGCGATCGTGGTCGGCATCGAGCTGACGCCCGAACAGATCGTCGACGAGGTCATGGTGAAGATCGGCCTCGCGCAGCAGCACTGAGCGCAGTTCGCGGCAATCGTGATGCAGTAGTGACAAAGGCGCCCGTCCGGGCGCCTTTGTCGTTTCCGACCTCGCGAGCGCTCAGGCAGTGCGCGCGTGCTGTGCGATGCCGGCGAGCAGCACGTCGAGCATCGTGTCGTGCACGGCGGCCGGATCGAGCTGCGCATACAGCGGCGCGGCCGACTTGACGAGCGGGTACCCGGCGTCGGACAGCGCGTGCATCTCCGCGAGCTCGACGTCGTTCGCCGGCCGCGTGAGGCCGCCGGCCTCGGCGGCGGCGAGCCCGATCACGCTCGCATACCAGCCGACGCATACCGACGGCAGCGCCGCGCGCGCAATGCCGGCGTCGACCAGCGCGCGATGCACGGCCTCGATGTGAGCGAGATCGGCCGGGCCGGTGCTCATGTGACGCTGCAGCAGCGTGAACGCGGCCGGATGGCGCAGCGCGAGCGCGCGGTACTGGCGCGCGAGATCGCGCAGCCGCTCGCGCCACGGCAACGTGTCGTCGACCGGCACGAGCGAGCGCGACAGCGCGTTCGCGATCGCGCGGCTCAGGCCGTCCTTCGACTTGAAGTGATACAGCACGCTCATCGGGTCGCAGCCGACCGACTGTGCGAGCTTGCGCACGCTGAAGGCGGCTTCGCCGACTTCTTCGAGCAGCGCGAGCGCGGCCGCGACGATCGCGTCCTTGTCGAGGCCGCGCGGGCCTTGAGCGGGTTTGTCTTTCATGGGAAAGGCGAGGCGGGTGGCTGTAATCTTGACGAAAGCGTATTCTACGCTGTAGAATTATTTCTGCGGTGTAGAAATTGGGTGTCCCGGCACCTCTCAATGCGTGCTTTGCACGGTCCGGGATCCAGGCAGACACGAGCGTGCCTGCCGTCAACACGGGCCATCGCGCCCTTTATCTTGTTGACACCCAAGTGGAACCGGCTGCCCCACCCGCGAAGCCTCAAGGCTCTTCGACAGGCGGCCCAAGACCATGCAAGTGCAATCATGACTTCCAATCACAAGCCCCTGATCCGGGGCGAATCGCGTTTCGACCAGACGCAGCTGAATATCGAGAAAGACAACTGGAACTGGTGCGATCCGTCGCGCTACGACGGCGGTCGTCCGGCCAACTGGTACGAGGCGTCGCTGTCGCACCATGAAAACAGCGCGCCGCTCGCGCATGACGCCGTGTGCGACGTGCTCGTGATCGGCGCCGGGTTGCTCGGCGCATCGGCCGCGCTGCACCTCGCGGAAGCGGGCGTCGACACGATCCTGGTCGACAAGCACCACGTCGGATCGGCCGCGTCGGGCCGCAACGGCGGCCAGCTCACGCCGGGCCTCGCGCGCTGGGAAGCGGCCGACATGATCGACCACCTGTCGCACGACGACACAAGGCGGCTGTGGCGCTTCGCATCGGCCGAGTCGATGGATCTGATCGATGCGATCGGCGCACGTTACGCGCTCGATCTCGACCGCCGCCGCGGCCACGTGACGGCGGCGGTCCACCCGGGCCACATGAGCGCGCTGCTCGACGGCGCGGACGCGCGCCGCCATCTCGGCGACGCCGGCGTGACGCTCGTCGGCCGCCATCAACTGCACGACGAATATGTGCGCTCCGGGCTGTACCACGGCGCGGCAATCGACGCGCTCGGCGGGCAGCTCCATCCGCTCGCGCTGGTGCGCGGCCTCGCGCACGGCTTCCGGCTGAACGGGGGCGCGCTATACGAAGGCACCGAGGTGCTCGAGCTCGACGAAACCCCCGCAGGCGTGGTCGCGACGACGCCGCGCGGCACGATCATCGCCCGTAAGGGCGTCGTGCTCGCGCTGCACAACACGACGTTCCGGCTGCTCGACGACGGCGCCGCGACGACCGTGCCGTTCTTCACGTACGTGAGCGTGACGGCGCCGCTCGACGTCGACGTGGCGACGCTGATGCCGGCCGGCATGCCGGTGTACGACACGCAGTTCCAGATCGACTACTACCGGCCGGTGCGCGGCAACCGCCTGCTATTCGGCGGGCAGGGCACCGGCACGTGCTGGACCCAGCCCGACGTCAACGCGTACCTGCTGACGCGGCTGAACACGGTGTTTCCGCAGCACGACGGCCGCTTCGCGCTCGACTACTGCTGGAGCGGCGTCAGCGACTTTACGCTGAACGGCGCGACCGACAGCCGCAAGACCGACGGCCGCGTGCCGATGTACATGGTGCAGGGCTGGAGCGGGCACGGCGTCGCCCAGACGGTGCGGATCGGCAAGGCGATCTGCGACGATTTCGTCGGACGCAACGACGACTTCTCGATGCTGACCGGCATCGACCATCGCGAGATTCCGCTCGGCCGGCAACTGTCGCCGATCGCGATTCCGGCCGCGAAGGCGGCGATGAGCGTGATGAGCGCGCTCAATCCGGGGCGGATGATCTCGTTCTGACCGGACTGCGACAGGCAACAAAAAGCCCGATGCGATCGCTCGCATCGGGCTTTTTTCCGTCCGGCGACGGCGGCGCTTACGCGATCCGCTTCGCGAGTTCGACGGCCTTGCCGATGTACGACGCGGGCGTCATCGCGAGCAGGCGGTCCTTCGCGTCCTGCGGGATCGCCAGCGTGCCGACGAATTCCTGCAGCGCTTCGCGCGTGATGCCCTTGCCGCGCGTCAGTTCCTTCAGTTGCTCGTACGGGTTCTCGATGCCGTAGCGGCGCATCACCGTCTGCACCGGCTCCGCGAGCACTTCCCAGCAGTTGTCGAGGTCTTCGTTCAGGCGCTGCGGGTTCACTTCGAGCTTGTCGAGGCCGCGGATCAGCGAGTCGTATGCGAGCAGCGAGTAGCCGAGCGCGACGCCCATGTTGCGCAGCACCGTCGAGTCGGTCAGGTCGCGCTGCCAGCGCGACACCGGCAGCTTGTCGGCGAGGTGGCGCAGCGTCGCGTTCGCGAGGCCGAGGTTGCCTTCCGAGTTCTCGAAGTCGATCGGGTTGACCTTGTGCGGCATCGTCGACGAGCCGATTTCGCCGGCCTTCGTCTTCTGCTTGAAGTAGCCGACCGAGATGTAGCCCCACACGTCGCGGTCGAGGTCGAGCAGGATCGTGTTCGCGCGGGCGACCGCGTCGAACAGCTCGGCCATGTAGTCGTGCGGCTCGATCTGGATCGTGTACGGGTTGAACGTGAGCTTCAGGCGGTTTTCGATCACGTCGCGCGAGAACGCTTCCCAGTCGAATTCCGGATACGCGGACAGGTGCGCGTTGAAGTTGCCGACCGCACCGTTCATCTTGCCGAGGATCTCGACCTTCTCGATGCGTGCGATTGCGCGTGCGAGGCGCGCGGCGACGTTCGCGAGTTCCTTGCCGAGCGTCGTCGGGCTGGCCGGCTGGCCGTGCGTGCGCGACAGCATCGGCTGTTCGGCCAGCGCGTGCGACAGCGCGACGAGGCGCTGGTGCACCGTGCGCAGCGCCGGCACGATCACGTGCTCGCGCGCGCCGGCGAGCATCATCCCGTGCGACGTGTTGTTGATGTCTTCGGACGTGCACGCGAAGTGGATGAATTCGCTGGCCTTCTCGAGTTCGGCCTGACCCTTCACCGATTCCTTCAGCCAGTATTCGACGGCCTTCACGTCGTGGTTCGTCACGCGCTCGATTTCCTTGATGCGCGCGGCGTCGTGCGCGGTGAAGCGCTCGGCGAGCTGCAGCAGGAATTGCTCGGACGCTTCGGAAAAGCGCGGGACTTCCGCGAAGCCGGCGCGCGACAGCGCGATCAGCCAGTGCACCTCGACGGTGACGCGGTGGCGCATGAAAGCGGCTTCGGAGAGCCAGTCGCGCAGCGCTTCGGTCTTGCTGGCGTAGCGGCCGTCGATGGGCGAGAGCGCGGTGAGGGCGAAAAGCGTATCGGGACGAGTGTCGGACATGATCGGGCGGGCCTTGGAGCCGGGGCGAACGAGGGGGAGGAGAATCCGACATTTTACCATTGGCGCGGGTCGAGCCCGGCCGACCGGAGCCGGCCGCCGCCGCGACGGGCGATCGGCGCCCCGGCGAGCGCCCGCGCCGGATCGCCGGGCCGCTCGGCTACGGCCGGCGGAGCATGGACAACACGGTCGGCTGGGCCCGCCCGCCGGTAGAATGCAGACTTCTTCCCGACCGCCGCCGCCGCGCCCGCCTGCATGGAACTGAAATGGCTCGAAGACTTCGTCTCGCTCGCGGAAACGCGCAGCTTTAGCCGGTCCGCCGAACTGCGGCACGTGTCGCAGCCCGCGTTTTCGCGGCGCATCCAGGCGCTCGAGGCGTGGCTCGCTACCGAACTGATCGATCGTTCGGTCTATCCGACGCGGCTCACGCAGGCCGGCCAGATCTTCTACGAGCAGGCCCTGACGATGCTGTCGCAGGCGCACGAGGCGCGCACGCTGCTGCGCGGCCACGTCGGCGCGCCGGTGCCGACCATCGAGTTCGCGGTGCCGCACACGCTGTCGCTCACGTATTTCCCGCGCTGGCTGCAGCGGATCGAGGCGAAGATGGGGCAGGTCCACACGCGGCTGCGCGCGCTGAACGTGCACGACGC
Organism: Burkholderia sp. Bp9016; assembly: GCF_003857765.1. NCBI lineage: Bacteria > Pseudomonadati > Pseudomonadota > Betaproteobacteria > Burkholderiales > Burkholderiaceae > Burkholderia > Burkholderia sp. Bp9016. The sequence goes on along the minus strand of NZ_QTPY01000007.1, from coordinate 129,809 downwards.
GGTGCTGTCGCTCGTCGAGGGCGGCTGCGATCTGGTGATGGGCTATCACCACCCCAGCCACCCGGTCGCGCTCGATCCGGCCCGCTACGACATGCTGGTGCTCGGCGCGGAGCCGATCAGCGCGTTCTCGGCGCCGGGCCGCGCGGGCCGGCCGCGCTACACGCTGCCGGGCACGGCCGATGCGCGCGTGCCGTACCTGTCGTATACACCGAACGCGTATCTCGGCCGGATGACCGAAGTCATCGTCGCGAACGCACCGACGTCGCTGTTCCTCGATCGCGTGTACGAAACCGACATGGCCGAAGGGCTGAAGGCGATGGCGCTCGCGGGGCATGGCGTTGCGTTCCTGCCGCACAGCGCGGTCGAGGACGCGGTGGCCGGCGGCCGCCTGATCCGGCTCGACCGCGCCGCGCGCGGCGGCACGCATCCGTTCACGCTGACGATGGAGATCCGGCTCTACTGCGACAAGCTCGCGCTGCAGGGCGACGATCCGCGGCAGAAGCTCGTGCGCGCGCTGTGGGAAGTCGTGCGCGACGAGCTGCGCGAAACGACGGATTGACGGCAACCGGTCGCACGTTCGCTGACGAGCGCCTTGCGACGCCTGTCGGACGCCTGTCCGGCGGGCGTTCCGCATATTCCCAGAACGATTTTTCACGCACGCGATGCACGACCGATCGCGTGCGTTCTTGCGCAAATCGACCGCGGATTTGCGAAAAATCGCGATCATGCAAGAAACGCATAATCGAATAAGCAAACGGCATTGGATAAAAAAAACGGGTTTTTCGACAATGTGCGCAATCCGTTGAACGTTGGAGCGTCCATGTCTTCGCAACTGCAGTCCATTCCGTCCTACCTTCATGCCGACGATCTCGGCCCGTGGGGCAACTACCTTCAGCAGGTCGATCGCGTCGCACCGTATCTCGGTTCGCTGTCGCGCTGGCTGGAAACGCTGAAGCGTCCGAAGCGCATCCTGATCGTCGACGTGCCCATCGAGCTCGACAACGGCACCGTCGCGCACTTCGAAGGCTATCGCGTGCAGCACAACGTGTCGCGCGGTCCGGGCAAGGGCGGCGTGCGTTACCACCAGGACGTGACGCTGTCGGAAGTGATGGCACTGTCCGCATGGATGTCGGTGAAGAACGCGGCCGTGAACGTGCCGTACGGCGGTGCGAAGGGCGGCATCCGCGTCGACCCGCGCAAGCTGTCGCGCGGCGAGCTCGAGCGCGTGACGCGTCGCTACACCAGCGAAATCGGCATCATCATCGGCCCGAACACCGACATTCCGGCACCGGACGTCAACACCAACGAACAGGTGATGGCGTGGATGATGGACACCTTCTCGATGAACCAGGGCCAGACGTCGACCGGCGTCGTGACCGGCAAGCCGATCTCGCTCGGCGGTTCGCTCGGCCGCAAGGAAGCGACGGGCCGCGGCGTGTTCGTAGTCGGCTGCGAAGCGGCGAAGAAGAAGGGCCTCGAAATCGAAGGCGCACGCATTGCGGTGCAGGGCTTCGGCAACGTCGGCGGCATCGCGGCGAAGCTGTTCCAGGAAGCGGGTTCGAAGGTGATCGCGGTGCAGGATCACACGGGCACGATCTATCAGCCGGCCGGCCTTGACTCGAACAAGCTGCTCGACCACGTGGCACGCACGGGCGGCGTTGCGGGCTTCGAAGGCGCCGAGCCGATGGCCAACGACGAGTTCTGGACGGTCGAGACCGACATCCTGATCCCGGCGGCACTGGAAAACCAGATCACCGAGAAGAACGCGGCGAAGATCCGCACGAAGATCATCGTCGAAGGCGCGAACGGCCCGACGACGACGGCGGCCGACGACATCCTGAGCGCGAACGGTGTGCTCGTGATCCCGGACGTGATCGCGAACGCGGGTGGCGTGACCGTGTCGTACTTCGAGTGGGTGCAGGATTTCTCGAGCTTCTTCTGGACGGAAGACGAGATCAACCACCGTCTCGAGCGCGTGATGCGCGAAGCGTTCGCCGGCGTGTGGGCGGTCGCGGAAGAGCACAAGGTGTCGGTGCGTACGGCGGCGTTCATCGTCGCGTGCAAGCGCATCCTGATGGCGCGCGAAATGCGCGGCCTGTACCCCTGATCGGGCGTCGCCGGCCGGCCTCGACGGTCATGCCGGTTGGCTTCGATCAAATCGTGACGCAATCCACCCGATTGCGTGCATGAGCCCTCGCGGGCGGTGCCGAATCCGGCACCGCCCGCGCGCGCATTCGGGGTGCCCGAAGCCGGGAGGACGGCTTCGCGCAGGGCGAGTCGTCATGCGGTAAACAACCAGTTCTTTCAAAAATATTACTTTGATACACTGGCGCAGGTTTTAGCCAAGGAGATGACCAAAATGAAATACCACAAGGCAGTCCTGATGGTCGCGGCGCTGTGCGCGTTCGCGAGCGGCGCGCATGCACAGGAGACCGGCACGCTGAAGAAGATCAAGGACACGGGCGTGATCGCGCTGGGGCACCGCGAATCGTCGATCCCGTTCTCTTACTATGACCAGAACCAGCAGGTCGTCGGCTATTCGCGCGAATTCCAGATGAAGGTCGTGGACGCGGTGAAGAAGAAGCTGAACCTGCCGAACCTGCAGGTCAAGAACATCCCGATCACGTCGCAGAACCGCATCCCGCTCGTGCAGAACGGCACGGTCGACATCGAGTGCGGCTCGACGACCAACAACGCCGAGCGTCAGCAGCAGGCTGCGTTCTCCGACACGATCTTCGTGATCGGCACGCGCCTGATGACGAAGAAGGATTCGGGCATCAAGGACTTCGCCGACCTGAAGGGCAAGACGGTCGTGACCACTGCCGGCACGACGTCCGAGCGCCTGCTGCGCAAGATGAACAACGAAAAGCAGATGGGCATGAACATCATCAGCGCGAAGGATCACGGCGATTCGTTCAACACGCTGGAATCGGGCCGTGCGGTCGCGTTCATGATGGACGACGCGCTGCTCGCGGGCGAGCGCGCGAAGGCGAAGCAGCCGGGCGAGTGGGTGATCGTCGGCACGCCGCAATCGGAAGAGGCGTACGGCTGCATGATGCGCAAGGGCGATGCCGACTTCAAGAAGGTCGTCGACGACGCGATCTCGCAAGTCGAGAAGTCGGGCGAAGCCGCGAAGATCTACGCGAAGTGGTTCGAAAACCCGATCCCGCCGAAGGGGCTGAACCTGAACTTCCCGCTGTCCGATTCGATGAAGAAGCTGTACGCGAACCCGAACGACAAGGCGCTCGACTGACCACACGGCCGTTGATGCAGAAATGACGCTACTGAAACGGAAGAGGCCACGCTTCTTCCGTTTCTTTTTGCTGGAGTCTTGCCCATGTCTTACCACTGGAACTGGGGCATCTTCCTGAGCCCCGTCTCGACCGGCGAGCCGACGACTTATTTCGGATGGCTGATGTCCGGCTTCTGGGTGACGATCGAGGTGTCGCTCGCCGCCTGGGTCATCGCGCTGATCGTCGGTTCGCTGTTCGGCGTGCTGCGCACTGTGCCGAACAAATGGCTCGCCGCGATCGGCACCGTGTACGTGTCGATCTTCCGGAACATCCCGCTGATCGTGCAGTTCTTCGTCTGGTACCTCGTGATACCCGAGCTGCTGCCCGCGTCGATCGGCACTTGGATCAAGCAGTTGCCGCCAAGCACGCAGTTCTTCACCGCATCGATCATCTGTCTCGGCCTGTTCACGGGCGCGCGCGTGTGCGAACAGGTGCGCTCGGGCATCAACGCGCTGCCGAAGGGCCAGCGCGCGGCCGGCCTCGCGATGGGCTTCACGCAATGGCAGACGTATCGCTACGTGCTGCTGCCGGTTGCGTACCGGATCATCGTGCCGCCGCTCACGTCGGAGTTCCTGAACATCTTCAAGAACTCGGCGGTCGCGTCGACGATCGGCCTGCTCGACCTGTCCGCGCAAGCGCGTCAGCTCGTCGACTACACCGCGCAGACCTACGAGTCGTTCATCGCGGTCACGCTCGCGTACGTGCTCATCAACCTCGTGGTGATGGCATTCATGCGCTGGATCGAAGGCCGCACGCGGCTGCCCGGCTACATCGGAGGCAAGTGATGCATCAGTTCGACTGGAGTAGTATTCCCGGCGCGATACCGACGCTGTGGTCAGGTGCGATCGTCACGTTCCAGATCACGCTGATCGCGATCGTCGTCGGCATCGTGTGGGGCACGTTGCTGGCGCTGATGCGGCTGTCCGGCGTGAAGCCGCTCGCGTGGTTCGCGAAAGCGTACGTGACGGTGTTCCGCTCGATCCCGCTCGTGATGGTGCTGCTGTGGTTCTTCCTGATCGTGCCGCAGCTGCTGCAGGGCGTGCTCGGGTTGTCGCCGACGATCGATATCCGCCTTGCCTCGGCGATGGTCGCGTTCTCGCTGTTCGAAGCCGCGTATTATTCCGAGATCATCCGCGCCGGCATCCAGGCGGTGCCGCGCGGACAGGTGAACGCCGCGTTCGCGCTCGGCATGAACTACGCGCAGGCCATGCGCCTCGTGATCCTGCCGCAGGCGTTCCGCGCGATGGTGCCGCTGCTGCTCACGCAGGCGATCGTCCTGTTCCAGGATACGTCGCTCGTGTACGTGATCAGTCTCGCGGACTTCTTCCGCACGGCCGCCAACATCGGCGATCGCGACGGCACGACCGTCGAGATGGTCCTGTTCGCGGGCGCATGCTATTTCGTGATTTGCTCGTTGGCGTCTGTTCTCGTCAAGGGTCTCCAGAAAAAGGTCACAAGATGATTTCCATCAAGAACGTTTCGAAGTGGTACGGCCAGTTTCAGGTCCTCACCGAATGCACGACCGAGGTCAAGAAAGGCGAGGTGGTCGTCGTGTGCGGTCCGTCGGGCTCGGGCAAGTCGACGCTGATCAAGACCGTGAACGGCCTCGAGCCGTTCCAGCAGGGCGAGATCCTCGTGAACGGCCAGTCGGTCGGCGACAAGAAGACGAACCTGTCGAAGCTGCGCTCGAAGGTCGGGATGGTGTTCCAGCATTTCGAGCTGTTCCCGCACCTGTCGATCACCGAGAACCTGACGCTCGCACAGATCAAGGTGCTCGGCCGCGGCAAGGACGAGGCGAACGAGAAGGGCATGAAGCTGCTTGACCGCGTCGGCCTGAAGGCGCATGCGCACAAGTATCCGGGCCAGTTGTCGGGCGGCCAGCAGCAGCGGGTCGCGATTGCGCGCGCGCTGTCGATGGACCCGATCGCGATGCTGTTCGACGAACCGACGTCCGCGCTCGATCCCGAGATGATCAACGAAGTGCTCGACGTGATGGTCGAGCTCGCGCAGGAAGGGATGACGATGATGGTCGTCACGCACGAAATGGGCTTCGCGAAGAAGGTCGCCCATCGCGTGATCTTCATGGACAAGGGCGCCATCGTCGAGGACGACCGCAAGGACGATTTCTTCTCGAATCCGAAGTCGGAGCGCGCGAAGGATTTCCTCGCGAAGATCCTGCACTGAGCGTTCGCAACGCGTGCGCGCTTGGTGCGCGCCCATGAAAAAACCGCCTGGCCAGTCACCAGGCGGTTTTTTTTCGCCGGCTGCCCGTCGCCGGCTGCCCGTCGCCCACCGACGGCGGCGGACGGGCTCGCGTGTCACGCATTACCAGCTGTAGCGATAGCCGACCTGGCCGGTGATCCCGCGCCGGTAGTCGCCGCCGATGTTGCGCGCGTATTTCGCGTTCGCGTACAGCTCGCCCGACTTGCCGAAGCCCGCGGTCACGCCGATGCCGAGCTCGTACCACGTGCGGCCCAGGTGCGTCGCGAACGGCGTGCCGCCGACGACGGTCTGGCCCGGCGACAGGAAGTCGTGCAGCACATCGGCCGTGAAGTACGGCGTCGCGGCACCGCCGCCCGCGTTCGCATCGAGGTTCGGCCGGAAGATGCGCACGCCGACGCGCCCGCGCAGCGCGTTGGCCGTCGTGCCCGATACGGCCGACACGTTGTCGTTGAACCCGTTGAGCTTCAGGTACTGGTACATCAACTGCGCCTGCGGCTCGACGGCGACCGGCGTGCCGCCGATCCCGAACGGCTTGCCGACTTCCTGCGACAGCGCGACGCCGAAGCCGTTCTGCGATGCCTCGTTGCCGTAGCTGTCGCGGTAGCGGTTGCCGTAGTGCGTCACCTGGCCGACGCTGTCGAAGTACGTGCCGTCGGACAGATAGCGCGTCCAGTAGCCGCCGATACTCTGCGCGTGCATTTCGACCGAGCCCGTCGAAGTCGACAGGCCCTGCGTATCGGCGCGCGCCAGGTCGCTGAAGCTCGCATTCGCGACGCCGATGCTCGCCGTCACGCCCGCGTGCGTGCTGCCGCCGGCGCTTGCCTGGTCGAGCGTCCAGTCCTTGCCGAACTGCGCGAAGAACGTGCGTTCGTCCGCCGCGAAGCGGCCCGCGTTCGCATCGAGGCTTTGTCCGCCGATGCGGCCCCATACGCCGTCGCGGTTGCCTGGCGCCTGCTTCTCGAGGTTGTAGACGTCGCCGACGCGTTCATGCAATCTGCCGAGCGTCGAGAAGCCGTAGTCGGCGTTCAGCAGCGGCGTCATCGCATAGCCCGCGACACCCGGACGATAGGCGAGATTGCCGCCGTTGCCAGTGCCGGTCGGATCGACCGGGTCGCCGGGATCGGTCGGATCGAGTTGCGAGCGCAGGTACCAGCCGTTCGCGTCGCCCTGTCCGCCGCGATAGAGGCGGTACTCGTACGCGCCGGCCTGCACCGGGCCCGCGAGATGGAACGCCGATGCGGTGGTCGTGCCGCCGTTGGCCGTGACGACCACAGGAATCCCGTCGCCCTGCGTCTGCGCGCCGCTGCCGGCCGTGTTCGCGATCTTCAGGCCCGTCGTGCCGCTCGCGGCGCCGCCGTTCACGATCAGTTGGTCGGTCGGCGAGTTGTCGGCGCCGAGGTAGGTGTTCAGCGCGATCGTGCCGCCGTTGCCGACGTAGCTGCCGGTCGTCAGCGTCCGGTAGCTGCCCGCTGCCGTCGGCGCGCCGGACGGCGCGGCGAATGCGACCAGGCCCGCGTTGTTCAGGCTGCTCAGCACCGAGCTGTCGGTCATGTGCCAAGCGCTGGTGGTGTCGACGCTCAGCGCCACCGGATCGATCTTGCCGGTGAGCGTCGTGCCGTTCGTCAGGAACACGTTGCCGGTGCTCGACGCATCGGACACGATGTCGCCGGTCAGGTTCACGGCCGACGCGTTGAAGGTCGCGTTGCTGCCGTTCGCGAGATCGAGCAGCGTGCCGTTGCCGGCCGTCACGACCGTGCCGTTGCGCACCGCGATGTCGACCGTGCCGCCGCGTGCGGCAAACGCCGGCCCGGCGACCGAGGTCACGCTGCCGCCGTCGACGAGCATCGAGCTCGTCGCGCCGGTGGCGGACGTATCGGTGCTCAGCACGCCGGCCGTCGCGCCCTTGAGCGTCGTGCCGGTCAACGCGAGCACGCCGCCGCCGTCGACGGTCGCGCCGTTGCCGGCCGCGCTCGCGATCGACGAACCCGTATCGCCGATGCGGCCGCCCTTCTGCGCGACGAGGCCGTCGGCTGCCGCGCCCGTCGTGGAGAGCTTCGTGCCCGACAGCAGCGCGGTCGCGCCGCTGTCCGCGGCGATCGCGTTCGCGCCGGCACCCGTCGTCGCGACGGTCGTGCCGTTGGCCGCGAGCGTCGAATCCGCGCCGGACACGAAGACGCCGCGCGCGTCTTCGCCGGCGGTGCGGATGACGGTCGCCGCATCGGTCGCGATGCGCGCGCCCGCGCCGGTCGACGACAGCCCGTCGGCGCCGTTGCCGGTCGTGCCGATCTGCGTACCCGACAACACGATCGTCGAATGGGTGCCGAGGTTGTCGATGCCCGTGCCGGAGCCGCCGACCGCGATCGACGTCGCGCCGGCCGCGATTCCGCCATCCGACACGCTCGAGTCGATCAGCACGCCGTCGGCGCTGCCGTTCGCGACGACGGTGCCCGCGCCCGACAGCGCGACCGATGCGCCCGCGCCGGTCAGGTGCACGCCCGCGACGCCGTCGTCCGCTTCGATCGTGCCCGCGTTGATCAGCGTCGCCGACGCACCCTGCACAAGCGCGCCGGTGCCGTCCGATACGCGAATCGTCGATCCGTTGTTCACCGTGCCGAGCGCGCCGACCACGACGCCCGTCGATCCGGCGCCGGTCAACAGTACCGTGTTGCGGTTTTCGAGCGTGCCGAGATTCTGCGCGACGAAGCCCGTCACGCCGGCCGTCGACGACGTGACCGCCGCATCGTTGGTCAGCATCGTCGCCACGGGCGCGTCGACGTTCGCGCCGGTGAGGTCGTGCGCCTGGCCGTCGACGACGCCCGCGATCGCGCCGCCCGCATTCAGGTTGATCGTCGCGCCCGCGTCGATCGTGCCCCGCGCGCCGCCTTCGAGCGTCACCGCGATGCCGTTCGCGCCGTTGACGTTGTAGACGGCGTCGCCGGTCGCGAGCGTGGTGCCGGCGCCCGTCGCCAGTACGCCGCGTGCGCGCTGGCCGTTCACGTCTGTCGTCAGCGTGCCGGCTGCCGACGAGCCCGTATAGGCGGCGCCGCCCGCGATCCGGAACAGCGTCGAGTCGTCGGTATCGACGCTCAGGCGCTGCGCGGCGACGTTGATGTTCGAGCCAGCGCCATACGCGTAGAAGCCGATCTGGTTCGTGCCGGACATGAAATGGGGCACCGCGTTCGCGCCGACGTCGATCGTCGCGCCCGAGCGCGCATGGACGCCGATCGCGCCGTTCCCCGTCAGGTTGAGTGTGCCGTCGAGCGTGGCCTTGGCGAGCGGCCCTTCGGCCCACACGCCGTAGTTGCGCATGTCCGATGCCGGGTCGAGCGCGCCGGCGACGTTGATCGTGCCGGTCGACGTCGCTGCCGTCGCGGTCGTGCCGGTGCCGACCACCATGATGCCGATGCCGTTGACGCCGCTCAGCGTAATCGTGCCGGTGTTCGTCACGGTCGCCGCGGTGTTCGCCGCGAGCATGCCGGCGTTCGCGAGCGGCGTGCCGGTCGCCGCGCCGTTCACGGCGATCGAGCCCGCGTTGAGCAGCGTGCCCGACGACGAGCCGATGCTCGCCATTCCCGCGCCGTTTTGCGTTTGCGAGCCGATGACGATCGTGCCGAGGTTGCTCGCGGTGCCCGATGCGCCGAGCAGGATGCCGTATCCGTGCGCGGACAGCGCGACGTCACTCGCGGCGGCGGCGGGATCGTACTGGGCCGCGCGACCGAGGTAGATCGTGCCGCCGGCCTCGTTCGTGAAGTTGCCGCCGGCCGCGAAGCCGCCGATCACCTGGCTGTCGAGCGTCGTCGCGTTGACGCCGACGTTGATCGTGCCCGCGTTCGATGCGCTCGCGCCGCTCGTCACGGCCACCGCGTAGTTCTGCAGGTCCGGCTGGTTGCCGTCGAGCGTCCACGCGCCGACGTTCATCACGCCGTTGTTCACGAACGTGGTGCCCGCGCCGCTCGCGTACACACCGTTGCCTTCCGTGTACGCATGGAAGCCGAAGTTGTCGGGCGGCGTGCTGCTGCCGGTGTCGACGTTGTCGCCCGACGCGTATCCGGACGAAATCACGCCGTTGTTGACGCCGCTCGCGCCGCTCAGCAGGCGCACCAGCGTGAAGTCGCCCGACAGGCGGCCGTCGTTGATGAAGTGTGCACCGTTTTCCGCGAGGACGGCCGAACTGGATGCGATCGTGTTGGTGCCGCGGAAGTCGATCTGGCCGTCCTTGTCGATATGCAGCGTCGCGTTCGCGCCGGTGCCGTGCATCACCGACAGGTGATCGATCGGAAGCGCGTTCTCGTCGCCGGCCGATACGTTGTTCGCGTACTGGAAAGTTTCCTGCGTGAACGTGACGGCCTGGCCGAACGCGGTGTCGTAGGCGGTCTGCGAGCCGAGCGCGCCGCTCTGGACCGAGCGTACGAGGAAGTTGTTGTACGCGGCGAGCGATGCGGCGTCGGTGACGGTCCACGTGCTGCCGTCGAACGCGGTGAAGGTGCCTGCATAGGCCGGCACGTCGAGCTGCAGGTTGCCGACGGGGCCGCCGCTCGCGAGATAGTCGCCGGTGCCCATCCAGATCTGGTTGCGCGAGTTCCAGTTGACGACGCTGGGTGCCGAGCCGGTGCCGTCCGCGAAGGTCAGGTCCGTCTGCTTCGGCGCGATCGAGATCGCGTTGCCGGGCGCGTCGGGTGCGTTCGCCGGATTGCCGATCGATACGTTCAGCGTGCCGCCGGAGCTCTCGACGGTGCCGATGCGCGTGTTCACGTACTGGTTGCCGTTCACGTCGTGGTAGACGGGCACGTTGGTGGAGCCGACCGTCGACGCGGCGAACGCGGACGAGTCGTAGGTCGCGACCGACGTATGGGTGCCCGTGATCGAGTCGGGCGTGCTGATGCTCTGCGTCTTGCCGCCGAGCGACAGCAGTGCCTGGTTCGGGGCGCCCGACACCATCGACGTGCTGCCGAGCGGCGCGAGCGTATAGCCCGGGTCGCCGCCGGTGCCCGTCCAGGCACCCGTCACGCCGACGGTATCGCCGCCCGACACCGTCGTGGCGCCGACCAGGTTGCTGTTCACGGTCGGGCTGAAGCTGCCGAGTGCGCAACTGCCGCCGCTTGCGACCGCCGAATTGTCGCCGCAGGTCGACGCGTACGCGGAGCCTGCCGACAGTGCAGCCAGCGCGGCCCCGAGCGCGGCCAGGCGCAGCGGCGAGCGGTGGAGCGCCGCGCGGCCGGCGCCGCGACATGCGCCGGATGTGCTGCCCGAACGCTTGCCGCGCGCCCGTGCGGTTTCCCCAACCGCAATCCAGCAGCCGGCGGTTTCGCTCCATATCGATCGAAATGAGTGATTCACGACATACCCCTCTTTCTTTTTTTGAAGTGATATTCACCGCGCTGCGGTGAAAGCGCATTCCGCGGTCGAAAAATGGCCCGGACGGGCTGCGGTGGCCATTGCCGATTTCGCGCCAGTCGTGATCCGTTACGCCGAGGATGGACGGAGTCTACTAATCGGAATGGCGGGTGATTGTCAAAAAAATAAGGGATGTGGCGATAATGTCGATTTCGATGTGTATTTTTTTATTATGTGGTTAATCGAACTGAAAGCATTGATGGGTAAGGGTTTGCGGTATTTTCGACAAGTTGCTTGCCGATGGCCGGATCGGTGATCTGACGCACCGATCGCGAAAAATTTATGCGTTAAACTAGGCTTCCCGGATTATATGAGTGAAATTATGGGGTTTTGTTTGTTTCGCATATGGATTATTTTCGCTTGAAAATTAATTAAATCAAGTGAATGTTGTGCAAGGCCGATTCGGCGAGCCGGTTTGTGGTTTGGATGACACGAAAGCCGAAAAGGACGGGGGCGGGCGGCGCGATTTTTCGGGGCGGCGCGGGTTGGCGGATGCGATACGCGGAAAACCGCGCGCGCGACCGGCGCGTCGCGCGGCGTCGGGAAAGGAAGCAGGGAGGGGCGCGAGCGCGCCGCTCAGAAATCGATCGAGTCGTCAGCGTCGTCCGCGGCACCGGCCGCGAGCGCTTCGCGACGCGCCATGCATGGTGCGGACGCCGACGCGTCGAGCGCCGGATTGCGAAGCTTCTCGAGCACGCGCTCGGGCACCGGAATCTGCATCCGCGCGGCGACGTCGCCGCACTGGAACATGATCAGCTCGCCCGGCTCGAACGACGTCCAGATCTCGTTGTCGGTCAGCGGCTGCGTGGCGATCACCGCGACGCGATCCTCGGGCGTCGTGTATTTGGCGAAGTCGATCGACAGGTCTTCGTCGACCAGGTGCGCGGTCGAGAACGGCCAGCGGCGCACGAGGTAGTGCAGTCGCGTCGAGCAGTGCGCGAAGAGCGCCTGGCCATTCGACATCAGGAAGTTGAACACACCGTGATCGGTGATGCCGCGCGTCAGTTCGCCCACGCGCTCGAACAGCTCCGGCAACGGCGGCTGCGCGCCGGGGAATGCTTCGCGCAGCCCCTGCATCAGCACGCAGAACGCCTTTTCGCTGTCGGTCGTGCCGACCGGATGGTAGACGCTGCCGTCGAGGTCGGGTTCGTAGTCCTGCAGATCGCCGTTATGCGCGAAGATCCAGTGCCGCCCCCACAGCTCGCGCATGAACGGGTGGCTGTTCTCGAGCAGGATGTGGCCCTGCGTGGCCTTGCGGATGTGCGCGATCGTGTTCTTGGACTTGATCGGGTAGCGCTTCACCATTTCGGCGATCGGCGACGTGGCCGAGGCCTGCTGGTCGATGAACAGGCGGCAGGCCTTGTCCTCGAAGAAGGCGATTCCCCAGCCGTCGGCATGGTGATCGGTGAGCCCGCCCCGGGCTGCGAAACCTGTGAAGGAGAAAGTGACGTCCGTCGGTGCGGCGCAGTTCATTCCTAGCAGTTGGCACATTTTACTTGGGGGCGGGAGGCTGAAGCGGGGTAACGAACCGGGTGAACCCCGGTACAATGCGGGTTCTAGCATATCACCGAGCCTGGAGCGGTAAAAAGCGGATTCCGCCGGCCGAAGGCCTCGTGTTGCGGTTTGCCGTCAGTCGGCCCGCGCACGCGCGTTCCGGCCCCGCAGATGGCCAGCCCGTTCCTCACGACGCCTCCTATGACTGCCTCGAACGCTTCCTCCCCGGCGACGCATACGCTTGCCCGTCCCGACGACCTGCACCTGCACCTGCGCGACGGCGACATGCTGGCCGCGGTGCTGCCGCACACCGCCCGCCAGTTCGCCCGTGCGATCGTCATGCCGAACCTGAAGCCACCCGTCACGACCACCGAGCACGCGCATGCGTATCGCGAGCGGATTCTGGCCGCGCTGCCGGCGGGCATGGCGTTCGAGCCGCTGATGACGCTGTACCTGACCGACAACACGGCGCCCGACGAAATTCGCCGCGCGCGCGACAGCGGCTTCGTGCACGGCGTGAAGCTGTATCCGGCCGGTGCGACGACGAACTCGGATCACGGCGTCAGCGATCTCGCAAAGTGCGCGAAGACGCTCGAAGTCATGCAGGAAACCGGCATGCCGCTGCTCGTGCACGGCGAGGTGACCGATCCGGCGATCGACATGTTCGATCGCGAGAAGGTGTTCATCGACCGCGTGATGACGCCGCTGCGCCGCGATTTCCCCGGGCTGAAGGTGGTGTTCGAACACATCACGACGAAGGACGCGGCCGACTACGTGCGCGACGCCGATGCGGCGCCGGGCCTGCTCGGCGCGACGATCACGCCGCAGCACATGCTGTACAGCCGCAATGCGCTGTTCGTCGGCGGGATTCGTCCGCATTATTACTGCCTGCCGGTGCTCAAGCGCGAGACGCATCGCGTCGCGCTCGTCGAAGCCGCAACGTCGGGCAACCCGCGCTTCTTCCTCGGCACCGACAGCGCGCCGCATGCGCGCGACGCGAAGGAAACCGCGTGCGGCTGCGCTGGCTGTTACACGGCGCTGCACGCGCTCGAGCTGTATGCGGAAGCGTTCGACCAGGCCGGCGCGCTCGACAAGCTGGAAAATTTCGCGAGCCGCTTCGGCGCCGATTTCTACGGGCTGCCGCACAGTACCGAGTCGATCACGCTGCGCCGCGAGAGCTGGGAACTGCCGCGCGAGGTGTTCGCGGGCGATACGCCGGTCGTGCCGCTGCGCGCCGGCGAAACGATCGGCTGGAAGTTTGCGTGAGCGGCGCGCCGCCGCGCGGGGCCGGCCTGACGGCCGGCGTCGGGGCGGCGGATTGGGCGCGGATCGACTGGTCCGCGCCGTGGCTCGCGCATTACGCGGAGCCCGGCCGCACGCTGCAGGCGGCCGCGCTTGAGGGCGAGGCCGCGCTGCTCGATGCGCTGAACGGCGCGTTGCGCGAAGGCGATCGCGCGAGCGGCCGCGGCAGGCCGCTGCGCTTCGTGCCGCAAGGCGAACTGCCGCCCGACGTCGCATACGAAATCCATATCGCCGACACCGGCGGTGTGCCCACCCGTCACAATCTTCACGACTTCTTCAATGCGCTCGTCTGGTTCGCATATCCGCGCACCAAGGCCGCGCTGAATGCGCGCCAGGCCGCGGCGATCGACGCGGCGGGCGGCGTCGGCCCCGTGCGCGGCACGTTGCGCGATGCGCTCACGCTGTTCGACGAGAACGCCGCCGTGTTCGTGACGGCCGACCCGACGCTCGCCGACGCGTTGCGCGGGTTCGACTGGCAGCGCTTGCTGATCGGGCCGCGTGATGCGTGGGGCGCGCGCTGCGAGACGCGGCTCCTCGGCCATGCGCTGCTCGAGCAGCTCGTCGCGCCTTACAAATCCTGTACCGCGCACACGTGGATCATCGAAGTGTGCGCGGACTATTTTTCGTGGTCCGACGCCGCGCGCGCCGTGCATGTCGATGCGCGCCTTGCCGGCGAACTTGCGACCCGCAACCTGACGAGCCGCGATTTTTCGCCGCTTCCAGTGCTCGGCGTGCCGGGCTGGTGCGACGCGAATGCCGCGCCCGCGTTCTACGACGATCCGGCCGTTTTTCGCAGTGGCCGTCGTTCGCGCGCCGCCGGCGGCGGCGCGCAGTGCTAGAATGCGCACCGCAAAGCAGGCCAGGCAGTCGCGGCCTCGCCGCCTTCGGGCAGGCGGGGGCGAGGAAAGTCCGGACTCCACAGGGCAGGGTGATGGCTAACGGCCATCCGTGGCGACACGCGGAACAGGGCAACAGAAAGCAAACCGCCGATGGCCCGGCGCAAGCCGGGATCAGGTAAGGGTGAAACGGTGCGGTAAGAGCGCACCGCGGCGACGGCGACGTTCGCCGGCACGGTAACCTCCACCCGGAGCAATTCCAAGTAGGCAGGCGCGCATTTTCGGATGCAGGACGGGGCCCCCGTCTCGTCTGCGGGTAGGAAGCTTGAGCGCGTCAGCAATGGCGCGCCTAGAGGAATGGCTGCCACGCGTTGCGCGCTTCGGCGCGCAGCGTGCACAGAATCCGGCTTATCGGCCTGCTTTGCCGCTCGAATACGAAAAGGCCGGCGCTCCGCGAGGAGCGCCGGCCTTTTTTTCAGGTTCGCGCGCCGGGCGTTCAGCTCGCGACGATGTCGAACGAATGCGTGAGTTCGGCCGTCTTCGCGATCATGATCGACGCGGAGCAGTACTTGTCGTGCGACAGGTTGATCGCGCGCTCGACCGTGGCCGGGTTCAGGTTGCGGCCCGTGACGGTGAAGTGGAAGTGCACCTTCGTGAACACCTTCGGATCTTCGCTCGCGCGCTCGGCCTTCAGCGTGACCGAGCAGCCGGTCACTTCCTGGCGGCTTTTCTTCAGGATCAGCACGACGTCGTACGCGGTACAGCCGCCGGTGCCGACCAGCACCATTTCCATCGGGCGCGGCGCGAGGTTATGGCCGCCGCCTTCCGGTGCACCGTCCATCGCGACGAGGTGGCCGCTTCCGGTCTGCGCCGAAAACGCCATGCCATCCTGACCCATCCAGCTTACTTTGCATTCCATGCTTGCACTCCAGCGTTGCCTGATTCGGATTCGATCCGGCATTGTAGCCCGCTGCGCAACGGTCGGCTGATGCGCTGCACGACGCGAAACGCCGCACCGGCGGATGCGGCGCGCGGCGCGGCGCCGAGCGGCGATTTCCCTGCTTTTTTAGGGGTTTTGCTCTAGATTGGACCGATTCCCGACCAGGCGTGAATCGCCGAGTAGATTGATTTTAAAGAAAAAAATTGATTGGCTCGAAGATTTCCGGAAATTCCGCATTATGGTGTTCGATTTCGTAATGCAAATTTTCTTGTGAAGTCAGCCGCGCATTCGTATAATGAGCCTCATTGGTTGTCGCGCTGCGGCAACTTCCGCATGTCTCCTCCACCCTCCTCCAAAGGTGGATTAAGCCCGAACCAGCCGTTCGGGCTTTTTTTCGTCCCGTGCAAAGATCGGCGCGCAGTTTGCGCGCGCCGAAACCACGCTTTGAACCGATTACGCGGGTTGTCGTGCGGTGGTCTGCGAGGCCGCGTCGGGCGATGCGGGTGCGGAACGGGCGGCCGGCGCGGGGGCGTGTGCGGCGGACGCATGGCCGTGGCCGCGCGCGCAGAAATGGCGCACGCGTTCGCGGACCGCGCGCAGGCGGGCAATGCGATCTTCGGCATGGGCGCCGCGGGCATCGGCGATGCGCGCATCGAGTGCGTCGAGCTTGGCCTCGCAACCAGTGCGGGCGGCGACGGCGGGCGCTGCGGCGGCCAGCAACGCGGCCGCGAGAAAGGGCGTAAGTCGTTGTTTCATCGTGTTTGTTTGTTGTTTTCCTGAGTCGACCGGCCTCGCGCGACAAGGTCCGGCGCCACGCGTCGACGGGTGCCGCCGCCGGGCGCTCGGTTCGCCAGGCTTGTCGGGGCACGATCGAATTCTGGCCCATTTCGCGCCCGCTCGGCACGGGGCGTGGATTCTCTTTGACCGCGCTGCGGTATTTCCTTTATAATTCAGGGCTTTTCCGCATTCATGCCCACGGAAAAAGAACAGGGAGAGCCTGCACCGCGCCTCGAAGCGCACACAGACAAGCAGGAAGAACACATCGGGCAAAGCATTTTTTTTGGATCGATCATGAAGACGTTTTCCGCAAAAGCCCATGAGGTGACGCGTGAATGGTACGTGATTGACGCGACGGATAAGGTTCTCGGCCGTGTTGCCAGCGAAGTGGCACGCCGTCTGCGCGGCAAGCACAAGCCTGAGTTCACCCCGCACGTCGACACTGGTGATTTCATCATCATCATCAACGCAAGCAAGTTGAAGGTCACGGGCAACAAGACTCTGGACAAGAAGTACTACCGTCACTCGGGCTACCCGGGCGGTATCTATGAAACGACGTTCGGCAAGATGCAGGAACGCTTCCCGGGCCGTGCGCTCGAGAAAGCGGTCAAGGGCATGCTGCCGAAGGGCCCGCTCGGCTACGCGATGATCAAGAAGCTGAAGGTCTACGCTGAAGCGACGCATCCGCACTCGGCTCAACAGCCGAAGGCGCTCGAGATCTAAGGGGAGCCCACATGATCGGTAACTGGAACTACGGTACGGGCCGCCGCAAGAGCGCAGTCGCACGTGTCTTCATCAAGGCTGGCAAGGGCGACATCATCGTCAACGGCAAGCCCATCGCTGACTACTTCTCGCGCGAAACGTCGCTGATGATCGTGCGTCAACCGCTGGAACTCACGAACCACGGCCAGACGTTCGACATCAAGGTCAACGTCAACGGCGGCGGCGAAACGGGTCAGGCAGGCGCAGTGCGTCACGGCATCACCCGCGCGCTGATCGACTACGACGCAACGCTGAAGCCGTCGCTGTCGAACGCAGGCTTCGTCACGCGCGATGCACGTGAAGTCGAGCGTAAGAAGGTTGGTCTGCGCAAGGCACGTCGCGCAAAGCAGTTCTCGAAGCGTTAATTTCGCTTCCTGGCCGCGCCGCTTTCGGGCGGTGTTCGCCGAAAAAACCGCCAGTTTTCGCACTGGCGGTTTTTTTATGTCCGTGCGGCGGCGAGCCATGGGCGGCGCCCCGGATTGAAATCAACAAGAACCTATTGATTTCATGGACATCAGCACGATCTTCTGATCGGCCCTACAATAGCGGCTAAAGCTTTTTGGAGAGTTCGCATGAACGCTGTTACCGAATCCGCAGCAACGACCGCCGAAATGCCGGTACCGTTCGTCTTTACCGACGCCGCGGCCGACAAGGTCAAGCAACTGATCGACGAAGAGGGCAATCCCGACCTGAAGCTGCGCGTGTTCGTGCAGGGCGGCGGCTGCTCGGGTTTCCAGTATGGCTTCACGTTCGACGAGGAAGTCAACGAGGACGATACCGTGATGAACAAGAACGGTGTCCAGCTCCTGATCGACTCGATGAGCTACCAGTACCTGGTCGGCGCCGAGATCGACTACAAGGACGACATCAACGGCGCGCAGTTCGTGATCAAGAACCCGAACGCCACGACCACCTGCGGGTGCGGCTCGTCGTTCTCGGTCTGAGCGCACGACGGATCCTGTCCGGTTTCACCGGAATGAAAAACGGGGCTTGATGCCCCGTTTTTTTTCGCCTGTCCGCGGGATAACCGCGCGAGATGCGCGTCAGCGCGGATACAGCGCGCCGAGCACGCGTTCGCCGGCGGCACCGGTCACGCTCGCGAGATTGCCGGGCTGGCGCGCGATGAAGCGGTACCCTAGCCAC
Organism: Burkholderia sp. Bp9016; assembly: GCF_003857765.1. Lineage (NCBI taxonomy): Bacteria > Pseudomonadati > Pseudomonadota > Betaproteobacteria > Burkholderiales > Burkholderiaceae > Burkholderia > Burkholderia sp. Bp9016. The sequence goes on along the minus strand of NZ_QTPY01000007.1, from coordinate 111,645 downwards.
GCGAACGCGAGCGCCTCGACCTGTTGCGGCGGCACGCCGAGCGCGGCCGTCGTGTCGACGGTCGCCGGTACGCCGGCTTTCTGCAGCGCATCCCTGAGCGCCGCGAGCAGCACCGGATTACGGGCGCCGCCGCCGCACACGAACACGGCCTTGCAGCCTGCCGCGTGCTGTGCGATCTCGCGTGCGACCGAGACGGCGGTGAGCGCCGTCAGTGTCGCCTGCACATCCTCCGGCGCAACCTGCGCAAAACCGGCGAGCTTCGCGTCCAGCCACGCGGGGTTGAACAGGTCGCGCCCGGTGCTCTTCGGCGGCGGTGCGCTGAAGTACGGCTCGTCGAGCAGCGCGTCGAGCAGCGGCGCATGCACGGTGCCGCGCGCGGCGAACTTGCCGCCGTCGTCGTACGCCTTGCCGAGGTGACGGGTTGCCCACGCATCGATCAGCGCATTGGCGGGCCCGCAGTCGAAGCCACGCACGTCGCCGCCTTCGCCGGGCAGGATCGTGATGTTGCTGATGCCGCCCAGGTTGCAGACGACCCGCGTCTCGCCCGGCGCGCCGAACACCGTCGCGTGGAACGCGGGGGCGAGCGGTGCGCCATGGCCGCCGGCGGCTACGTCGCGGCTGCGGAAATCGGCGATCACGTCGATATGGGTGAGCTCCGCGAGCAGTGCCGGATTGTTGAGCTGGCGCGTGTAGCCGCGCTCCGGCCGGTGCCGCACCGTCTGGCCGTGCACGCCGATCGCGCGGATCTCGTCGCGCGACAGCCCGGCGGAGCGCTGCAGCTCGTGGCAGCACACCGCGTAGCGTGCGACGAGCGCGTTCGCCGCGACCGATTCGCGGTCGATCTCGTTGTCGCCGGGCTGCTGCAGCGCGAACAGCGCGTCGCGCAGCGATTGCGCGAAGCCGACGAACGCTTCCGCGAGCACGACCGGCGCGCGGCCAGTCTCGAAACGCACGGCGACGCCGTCGACGCCGTCCATGCTGGTTCCCGACATCAGCCCGAAATAGATGCCGTCGGCAGGATGGGCGGGTTGCGGATGTCGTTGCGGCACGTTGGGTTCTCCTGGATCGTGCGGCGCGGGCCTATGCCGCGCGCCTTGCGCCCGATTATCCGCGCAACCTGATGCGTCGTTAAGCGATGCGCGCGCAAGTTATGGGAAAATCCCTGTTTTTGCGACATTCTTCCTGGCACCGATGAGCACCGAACCCAGTTCCAAGCCTGTTTTCCCGATCACCGACGAAGTCCGGCATGCGCTCGCCGTCACGAAGCGCGGCGTCGACGAACTGCTGATCGAGGAAGAGTTCGCGCAGAAGCTCGCGCGCAGCGCGGCCACCGGCACGCCGCTTCGTATCAAGCTCGGCCTCGATCCGACCGCGCCGGACATCCACATCGGCCATACGGTCGTGCTGAACAAGATGCGTCAGCTGCAGGACCTCGGCCATACCGTGATCTTCCTGATCGGCGATTTCACGTCGCTGATCGGCGATCCGTCCGGCCGCAACGCGACGCGCCCGCCGCTCACGCGCGAGCAGATCGAATCGAACGCGAAGACCTATTTCGAACAGGCCGCGCTCGTACTCGACCGTGACAAGACCGAGATCCGCTACAACAGCGAATGGTCGATGCCGCTCGGCGCGGACGGGATGATCAAGCTCGCGTCGCGCTACACCGTTGCGCGGATCCTCGAGCGCGAGGACTTCACGAAGCGCTTCCAGGGCGGCGTGCCGATCTCGATCCACGAATTCCTGTACCCGCTGATGCAGGGTTACGACTCGGTCGCGCTGAACGCCGATCTCGAACTCGGCGGCACCGACCAGAAGTTCAACCTGCTCGTCGGCCGCGAACTGCAGAAGCAGTACGGCCAGGAACAGCAGTGCATCCTGACGATGCCGCTGCTCGAAGGCCTCGACGGCGTCGAGAAGATGTCGAAGTCGAAGGGCAACTACGTCGGCATCAGCGAGAAGCCGACCGACATGTTCGGCAAGCTGATGAGCATCTCGGACACGCTGATGTGGCGTTACTTCGAGCTGCTGTCGTTCCGCAGCCTGGACGAGATCGCCGGCTTCAAGCGCGACATCGAGGGCGGCCGCAACCCGCGCGACTTCAAGGTGCTGCTCGCGCAGGAAATCGTCGCGCGTTTCCATTCGCAGTCCGACGCCGAGCGTGCGCTGGAGGACTTCAACCACCGCGCGAAGGGCGGCGTGCCGGAGGATATCCCGTCGGTCACGCTCGCGGGCGCGCCGCTTGCGATCGGCCAGTTGCTGAAGCAGGCCGGCCTCGTGCCGTCGACCAGCGAAGCGCTGCGCAACATCGAGCAGGGCGGCGTGAAGATCGACGGTGCCACCGTGTCCGACAAGGGCCTGAAGGTCGAGGCCGGCGAGTTCGTCGTTCAGGTCGGCAAGCGCCGCTTCGCACGGGTCACGCTGACCGCATGATCGCGCTGATCCAGCGCGTGAAGCGCGCCGACGTGCGCGTCGGCGACCGCACGACGGGCGAGATCGGCGCGGGGCTGCTCGCGCTCGTCTGCGCGGAGCGCGGCGACACCGAGGCCGCGGCCGACAAGCTGCTCGCGAAGCTGCTTGGCTACCGCGTGTTCAGCGACGCGGCCGGCAAGATGAACCTTCCGGTATCGAACATCGACGGCGCGGGCCATGCGGGCGGGTTGCTGCTCGTGTCGCAGTTCACGCTCGCGGCCGATACCAACAGCGGGCTGCGGCCGAGCTTCACGCCGGCCGCGCCGCCGGACGAAGGCGCGCGCCTGTTCGACTATTTCGTCGCGGCCGCGCGTGCGCGTCATCCGGTCGTCGAGACGGGCGAGTTCGGCGCCGACATGCAGGTGTCGCTGGTCAACGACGGCCCCGTGACGTTCTGGCTGCAAGTGCGGCCCTGATTCTTCCCCGGAGACGTGCCGCGATGGCCACCACGCAGATTCTGTTCATTCGCCACGGAGAGACGGCCTGGAACCGCATCAAGCGCATCCAGGGCCATATCGACATTCCGCTGGCCGACTCGGGGCTCGCCCAGGCGCAACGGCTTGCCGCCCGGCTCGCGCGGGAAGCGCGCGAAGGCCTGCGGCTCGATGCGGTTTACTCGAGCGACCTGATGCGTGCGCAGCAGACCGCGCACCCCTTTGCCGATGCGCTCGGGTTGCCGCTGCTATTGCGCGAAGGGCTGCGCGAACGCGCGTATGGCGCGTTCCAGGGGCATGACAGCACCGAGATCGAGGCACGCTTTCCGGATGCCTATGCCGCATGGCAGACCCGCGACCCGGGCTTCGCACCCGACGGCGGCGAGTCGCAGCGCGAGTTCTATCATCGTGTGCTGCATGCGCTCGAACCGATCGTCGCCGCGCATCCAGGCGGCCGGATCGCGTGCGTCGCGCACGGTGGCGTGCTCGATTGCGTGTACCGCTTTGCAAACGGTCTCGACCTGTCGGCGCCGCGCAGCTATCAGCTGCTGAACACGAGCATCAACGTCGTCGATTACGTCGATGGCCGCGCGCAGGTCGTGCAGTGGGCCGACGTGTCGCATCTCGATACCGAGAGCGACGACGACGGGTATCGCAAGGTACTTTGATCGTACCGGCCCCGCCCGGCGCAGCCGGCCGGGGCCACTTCCTCGCAGTGCTTACTGCGGCAGCGCGTGGCGCGCCTTGTAGTCGAGCGCGTACGCGATCTTGCCGGGCTTGTCGGCCGTGATCGGCTGGCGCAGCTTGTCGAACTCCCCCTTGTTGTATTTCTTCCCGCCGTTGATTGCATCGGCGCGCCCGAGGTCGGCGCCCGTCTTGCCGTCGATCACCGGGTCCGTTGCCGCGACCATGAGCGTCGACGCATTCCAGACCGCGTTCAGGTAGCCGGTGTCGGCCTTGGCCGGATCGGGATCGGTCGTGCCCGCGCGCGTCACCTCGTAGCTTGCGAGCGAGAACGTGCCCGGCTGCGCGCGCAGCCAGTCGGCCCAGTAGAACTCGAGATAGTCGGTGGATTGCGCGGGCTTGCTGTAGCCGATGTCGCGCGTGAAATAGACGAGCGAACGATAGCGGTCGTTCGTCATCCCGAGCTTCAGGCCTAGGCCGCTCGGCAGTTGCGCGGTCGTGATCGGTTTGCCTTCGCCGTTCTTCAGGCGCACGTAGCCGCGGTTTTGCATCTGCTGCCAGAACGCGTCGCCCGAGTAGTCGCTCAGGTTGTCCTTCACGACGACGTGCACATGCAGCGCAGCACCGCCATCGGGCGTCTCGTAATAGGTCGACAGACCGTGATGGCCGTCGGTCAGGTACAGCGTATCGCCGTTCGGGCCGATCACGACCGGGTTCAGCACCGAGCGGTCGCGTGCGTTCGCGTCGGTCGTCGTGCACGTGTAGCTCGCCGTGTCGCGCAACGTCGACTGTGCCGTGTAGCCGCTCGATGCGACGCCGCCGAGGCCTTCGTCCGCGCAGAAATCGTCGAACTTCTTGTCCGGCTGCAGTTCGTAGCGGCCGAGCTTGTAGTAGATCTGGTCGTAGCCGATCGCGCCTTGCGTCGGGTGCAGGTCGCCGAGCGTCACGTCGACCAGGTCGCCGGCGCGCGCAGTTTTCCATTTGCCCGGTTGCGGCGTGACGGTGGCGGGCGGCGTGGGCGTCGCGGCGTTGCCGTCGGACGGGGTTTGGGTGTCCGTATGCGCGACGGCGGCGACGTCGTCGCCTCCGCATGCGGCGAGCGCGAGAAGGGCGGACAGGCTGGCGGCCAGGGCAAAACGGATCGGCGGACGTGACATCGCGGGCATCGGGAATCGGTCGGGTTGGCGAAACGCCGCGCGGACGATTGACGTGATGAACGTGCGACCGTGCGCGGGTGCGAGCCCGTTAGCTTGTCACAAGTATTTGACAGCAAATTGAAATGATCGGAAGGATCGTCAGCCGGGCTGGTTGCCGCCGGGCGGCGTGGCGCTTGCGCGGCGCCGCGCCCGTTTCGAGACGCCGTTGACGAGCGCCCAGCGCAGCACCGGCGCGACGGCCCGCACGCCGGGCCGCACCAGCACACGCCGCAGCGGCGCGAACGTCGACAGGCCAAGCATCTGTTGCGCCCACGGCGGCAACAGGTCGATGCCGGCGTGCATCACCAGCGTTGCGGCGGGCCGCAGCGCCGGCTTCGCGACGGGGGCGTTCAGCAGGATGCGCATGACTTCAAAGGTGCGCGGGCCCGCGTCGAGTTCGGGCTGCATGCGCTCGAGGTACGCGGCGACTTCCGCGCACGAGCGCGGCACGGCCAGCGCGCCGAGCCGCTCGGCGATCTGCGCGGTTTCCGCGTAGTAGCGATCCTGAAGTTCGCCCGGCAGCGCTGGATTCACATAGCGCAGGTGCGCGGAGAGGAAGCTCGACACCTCGGCGACGTGGACCCACGTGAGCAGCGCCGGATCGTCGGCCCGGTACGTGCGGCCGTCGGGCGCAGTGCCGGACACGCGCATGTGAATCGCCTTCACGCGCTCGAGCAGCGCGAGCGCGTCCGCGCGGCTGCCAAACGTGGTGCCGGAAATGAACGTTGCGGTGCGCCGCAGCCTGCCGAGGATGTCGGTGCGAAACGACGAGTGATCCCAGACGCCCGCGAGCGCGAGCGGGTGGAGCGCTTGCAGCAGCAGCGCGGAGACGCCGCCCGTCATCATCGACGCGAAATCCGCATGCACGCGCCAGCAGACGGCATCGGGGCCGAACAGCCCCGGGTCGCCCGGCGGCGACGAATAATCGAGCGACGGGCCGCTGCCGGTGGTCAGATGCGTGATGCCGGCCGCGACGCGCTTGCGGATCGGTTCGACCCAGCGCGGGCCCGGAGCGGGCGCGGCGGGGTGAGGGCTGGGCGGCGTGGTCATGGCTGAACGATCGTGCTGCCGGTTACTTGCCGGCGGGCGCGTCCCACATTCCGCGTTCGGTGCTGCCGGCGTCGGGCGCGGAAAGCCCGAAGTGGCGGTAGGTGAGCAGCGTCGCGATGCGTCCGCGCGGCGTGCGCTGCAGGAACCCCTGCTGGATCAGGTACGGTTCGAGCACGTCTTCGATCGTGTCGCGCTCTTCGCCGATCGCCGCGGCGAGGTTGTCGATGCCGACCGGGCCGCCGTCGAACTTGTGCAGGATTGCCTCGAGCAGCTTGCGGTCCATCAGGTCGAAGCCGACCGGATCGACGTCGAGCATCGCGAGCGCGGCGTCGGCGACGGCGGCGGTGATCTGGCCGTCGGCCTTCACTTCCGCATAGTCGCGCACGCGGCGCAGCAGCCGGTTCGCGATCCGCGGCGTGCCGCGCGAGCGCTTCGCGATCTCCAGCGCGCCGTTCGGGTCGATCTGCGCGTTCAGCAGCGACGCGGAGCGTCGCACGATGCGCGACAGCTGATCGGCGTCGTAGAACTCGAGGCGCGAGACGATCCCGAAACGGTCGCGCAGCGGATTGGTCAGCATCCCCGCGCGCGTGGTCGCGCCGACGAGCGTGAACGGCTGCAGGTCGAGCTTCACGCTGCGGGCGGCCGGCCCTTCGCCGATCATGATGTCGATCTGGTAATCCTCGAGCGCCGGATACAGGATTTCCTCGACGACCGGCGACAGCCGGTGGATTTCGTCGATGAACAACACGTCGTTCGCTTCGAGGTTGGTCAGCAGCGCGGCGAGGTCGCCCGCGCGCTCGAGCACGGGACCCGACGTCTGGCGCAGGTTCACGCCCATCTCGCGCGCGATGATGTGTGCGAGCGTGGTCTTGCCGAGGCCCGGCGGCCCGAACAGCAGCACGTGATCGAGCGGCTCGGAACGGCGCTTCGCGGCTTCGATGAAGATCTCGAGCTGGCCGCGCACCTTTTCCTGGCCGACGTAGTCGTCGAGCTGGCGCGGCCGCAGCGCGCGTTCGAACACCTCCTCGTGGGACGAGGCGGGCGTGGCGGCGATGATCCGCTCGGTGGCGAGTTTGTCGGTTTCAATCATGCGGCCATTGTACCGCGCACCGTCATCCGGCCGAACTGGCCGAACGGCAGACTGGCGCGCACCGCACGGCGGCGCGACACTGGCCCGGACAGCGCGTTGGAGCGGCCGTTACGCCTTCGACAGGGCCTTGAGCGCGAGCTTGATGCCTTCGGATACGCCGGTGCCGGCCGGGACATTCTTGATCGCCGCGAGGCCTTCCTTTTCGGAGTATCCGAGCGCGAGCAGCGCGTTGAGGATGTCGGTCGCGTGGTCGGACGGCGACGCGGCGCCGGCAAGCGCACCGAGGTCGGCGCCGAGCTTGCCCTTCAGCTCGAGCAGCAGGCGCTCGGCGGTCTTCTTGCCGATGCCGGGCAGGCGCGTGAGGCGCGCGGCGTCCTGCATCGTCACCGCCTGCGCGAGCTCCTGCACGCTCATGCCTGACAGCACGGCGAGCGCCATGCGCGCGCCGATGCCGGTGATCTTCAGCAGTTCGCGGAAGGTTGTGCGCTCCTGTGGCGTCAGGAAGCCGTACAGCAGGTGGGCGTCCTCGCGCACGATCTGCTGCGTGAGCAGCACGACGCGCTCGCCCGTTTGCGGCAGGTTGTAGAAGGTGCTCATCGGCACGTCGATTTCGTAGCCGACGCCGTTGCAGTCGACGAGCAGGTGAGGCGGATTCTTTTCGAGCAGGATGCCGGCGATGCGACCGATCATGGATGGCGGGAAGCGAGGAAGAAAGCGCGAGTGTAGCGCAGGTGCGGCGCGATGCCGACGGATTGGCCGTCAGGCGGGGGCAATGCGTAGCGGGGCGGAGGGCGGGCCCGGCCGGGTGGTCGCGAGGTGTGCGGCATGCGATGCGAATGTCCGCACGCCGCGCCGGCCGATTGCGTGCGACTGTCAGCCGACGAGTCGTCCGCGCCGCACGCGCAGCCCTTTCTTCGCAAGCGCCGGCGCGAGGCCGCTGATCGTGCCGAGCGTGTTGCCGCTGTGCGCGTGGCAGATCGCCATGCCGAGCGCGTCGGCCGCGTCGCTGCCGGGCTGGCCGGACAGGTTGAGCAGCCGCGTGACCATCTCCTGCATCTGCGACTTGGTCGCGCGGCCGTAGCCGACGACGGCCTGCTTCAGCTGCAGCGCCGTGTATTCGGCGACCGGCAGGCCGCCTGCGACGAGCCCGCAGATCGCGGCGCCGCGCGCCTGGCCGAGCAGCAGCGTCGACTGCGGGTTCACGTTGACGAACACCTGCTCGATCGCGGCCTGGTCGGGCGCGTGCTCGCGCACGAGCGTCGAGACGCCCTGGAAGATCGTGCCGAGCCGGGTGGCCAGGTCGGCCGTCGGTGTGCGGATCACGCCGCTGGCGACATAGGCGAGCCGGTGGCCGCTGACGTCGATGACGCCGAAGCCGGTAACGCGCAGGCCGGGGTCGATGCCGAGAATTCGCATGAGTGAGGACAAAAACCTGATGCAGCGATACTACAACGAATGGTGCGGCGCACCGGCCGCGCGGCCGCATGCGCGGGCGCCGCGCAATAAAAAACCCGGCGGGTGCGATGCCGCCGGGTTGTCGTGCCGAGGCCGCGCGGGCCGCGTTCGATCAGTGACGGAAGTGGCGCACGCCCGTCAGGACCATCGCGATGCCGTGTTCGTCGGCCGCGGCGATCACTTCGTCGTCGCGCATCGAGCCGCCCGGCTGGATCACGCAGGTCGCGCCTGCCGCCACGACGACGTCGAGACCGTCGCGGAACGGGAAGAACGCATCCGATGCGACGGCCGAACCCGCCAGCGTGAGGCCCGCGTTCTGCGCCTTGATGCTCGCGATGCGTGCGGAATCGACGCGGCTCATCTGGCCTGCACCGACGCCGAGCGTCATGCCGTTGCCGCAGAACACGATCGCGTTCGACTTCACGTACTTCGCGACGCGCCATGCGAACAGCAGGTCGTCCATTTCCTTCGTGCTCGGCTGGCGCTTCGTGACGACGCGCAGCTCGCTCGGCTGCACGTTGCGCGAATCGAGCGATTGCACGAGCAGGCCGCCGCCGACGCGCTTCAGGTCGAATGCGTTATGGCCGTCGCCGAGTGCGATCTCGAGCAGGCGCACGTTCTGCTTCGCGGCGAACACCTGCTTCGCTGCGTCCGAGAACGACGGTGCGATCAGCACTTCGACGAACTGCTTCGCGACGGCTTGTGCAGCCGCTTCGTCGACTTCGCGGTTGAACGCGATGATGCCGCCGAACGCCGACGTCGGGTCGGTCTGGAATGCCTTCGCGTACGCATCGGCCGAATCGTTGCCGACCGCGACGCCGCACGGGTTCGCATGCTTGATGATCACGCAGGCCGGTGCGTCGAACGTCTTCACGCATTCCCACGCCGCGTCCGAATCGGCGATGTTGTTGTACGACAGTTCCTTGCCTTGCAGCTGGCGGTAGTTCGCCAGCGCGCCGGCCGGCGTCGCGAGGTCGCGGTAGAACGCGGCGCTCTGGTGCGGGTTCTCGCCGTAGCGCAGGTCCTGCACCTTGTCGAACGCCATGTTCAGCGTGGCCGGGTAGGCGCTGCGCGATGCGTGCTGCAGTTCGTCGGTCAGGCTCGTCAGGTAGTTCGTGATCGCGCCGTCGTATTGCGCGGTGTGCGCGAACACCTTCGTCGCGAGACGGAAGTTGGTCGCGTAGCCGACCGCATTGCCGTTCGCCTTCATTTCGTCGAGCACGACTGCGTAGTCGGCCGGGTCGACGACGACCGTCACGTCGCGGTGGTTCTTTGCCGCCGAGCGCAGCATCGTCGGGCCGCCGATGTCGATGTTCTCGATTGCGTCGGCGAGCGTGCAGTCATCCTTCGCGATCGTCGCGACGAACGGATACAGGTTCACGACGAGCAGGTCGATCGTCGGGATGCCGTGCTGCTCCAGCGCCTGCATGTGCTCGGGCAGGTCGCGGCGGGCGAGGATGCCGCCGTGCACCTTCGGGTGCAGCGTCTTCACGCGCCCATCGAGCATTTCCGGGAAGCCCGTGTAGTCAGCCACTTCGGTCACGGGCAGACCCGCGTCGGCGAGGAGTTTCGCGGTGCCGCCCGTCGACAGCAGCTTGACGCCGAGGTCGGACAGCGACTTCGCGAAGTCGACGATGCCGGTCTTGTCGGAAACGGAAATGAGCGCTTGCTTGATCATGATGGAACCACCAATAGCCAGGGAAACGGGGACGGGACGGCTGCCTACAGCAGGCCGTGCTGCTGCAGCTTCTTGCGCAGCGTATTGCGATTGATGCCGAGGTACTCCGCGGCGAGCGACTGGTTGCCGCCTGCCTGTACGAGCACGACCTCGAGCATCGGCTTTTCGACGCAGGACATCACCATTTCATAGACGTCGTGCGGATTGGAGCCGTCTAGATCCCGGAAATACACGTCCAGGCTCTCGCGGACACATTGTTCGATGTTGTGCTTGCTCATGCTGCTAACTGGTTATGGTCGTCCGACTCGCCCTGGCCGTTTTCCTCTTCGTCATCGACGTAGACGAGGTGGTCCGACAGCGCCTTTTGCGCCTCGAAGAATGCATTGACGGCGGCGAGCTGCTCGCGGGTGGAATCGAGCGTGTTCATTCGGTGCCGGAAGCCATTGGCACCGGAAAGGCCGCGAGTGTACCAGCCGATGTGCTTGCGCGCAGTACGGACTCCCGTGAATTCGCCGTAGAACGCATAGTGGTCTTCCAGGTGTTCGTTCATCACGTGCTGGATCTCGTCGATCCGCGGCGGGGGCAGCAGCTCGCCGGTTTGCAGGAAATGATCGATTTCACGGAACAGCCACGGCCGACCTTGCGCTGCACGACCGATCATCAGCGCGTCGGCGCCGGTTGCATCGAGCACGGCCTTCGCTTTTGCCGGCGACGTGATGTCGCCGTTTGCGACGACGGGAATGCGCACGGCCGCCTTCACGGCCGCGATCGTGTCGTACTCGGCGTCGCCGCGGTAGAGGTCGGCGCGCGTGCGGCCATGCACGGTCAGCATCGAGATGCCGGCGGCTTCGGCCAGGCGCGCGACGGTGATCGCGTTCTTGTGTTCGCGATCCCAGCCGGTGCGGATCTTCAGCGTGACGGGCACCGCATCGGGCCCGGTGCCGACCGCCGCGACGACGGCCTCGACGATCCGCTGCACGAGCGGCTCGTTCTGCAGCAGCGCGGAGCCGGCCGCGACGTTGCAGACCTTCTTCGCCGGGCAGCCCATGTTGATGTCGATGATCTGCGCGCCGTTGTCGACGTTGTAGCGGGCCGCTTCGGCCATCATCGCCGGATCGGCGCCCGCGATCTGCACCGCGATCGGCTCGACTTCGCCTTCGTGGTTCGCCCGCCGCATCGTCTTCGCGCTCTTCCACAGTTGCGCGTTGGACGCGACCATCTCGGACACGGCGTACCCGGCCCCCAGCCGTTTGCACAGCTGGCGGAACGGACGATCCGTCACGCCGGCCATCGGGGCGACGAACAGGTTGTTACGCAAAACGTGAGAGCCGATAACGGGCATCGCAATGGCACCGCCCGCGAGCGCGGGGCGTCGCGGGCCAAAAAGGGCGGAGGGAAAACGCGCATTTTACCGTATTCCCATGCCCCGCCGATTTGACCCGGTTTGAGTGGCCCGGCCGCGCGCAATGCGCGGCGCGTCGCGCGTCAGTTGCGCTGGCCGAACATCATCTGGCGCGCGATGGCCTTCTTGAGCGGCGGCACGAATTCGAGCGCGGTGAGTGCCGCGCCACGCAGCAGCGGAAGCGGGCCGGTATCGACCGTGAACAGGCGCGCGAGCGTGTCGGTCGCGCCGATCGTGAAGCGGCGGTCGAGCGCGCGCCGTGCGTTGAAGGTGGCGAGCGCGGTTGCTTCGAAGCCTTGCGCGGATAGCGCATCGACGAGCGTGTGCGCATCGCGCAACCCGAGGTTGAGCCCCTGGCCCGCGACCGGATGCAGCGTTTGCGCGGCGTTGCCGACAATCGCGATGCGTCCGCTGACGAGCGTTTGCGCGGCATTCAACCCGAGCGGGAACGACGCGCGCCCCGCGATCGCGACGAACTGGCCCATGCGCTCGCCGAATGCCGCGCCGAGTTCACGCAGAAACGCGTCGTCGGGCAGGGTGGCGCGGCGTGCCGCCTCGTCGGGCGTGCAGCACCACACGAGCGAGTATTTCTCCTGGCGCGGGCCGCCGAGCGGCAGCAGCGCGAGCGGGCCTTCGTGCGTGAAGCGTTCCCATGCGACGTGCGGGCGCGGTGCCGAGACCGTGACGGTGCCGACGATCGCGGTCTGTCCGTAGTCGCGCTGGTGTTTGCCGGTGTCGGCCTGCTGTTCGTGGAACAGCCCGCCTTCGGCGTTGACGACGAGGCGCGCGCGCAGCGTGCGCTCGCCTTGCGGCCCGTCGAGCGTCAGCGTGACGCCGTCGGCGTCCTGCTGCGGTGCGCGCGCGGTGGTCGACGTGAGCCAGTCGACGCGCGTGCCGTGCACCGCGCTCGCAAGCGCCTGCACGATCGAGCCATAGCGCACGACGTAACCGAGCGCGGCAAGGTCGTGCTCGTCACGGTCGATCAGCGTGCGGCCGAAATGGCCGCGCTGCGAAACGTGGATGTGTTCGATCGGCGTCGCATCGCCGGGCCACGCGAGCGTGTCGAGCAGCACGCGACTGCCGTGCGACACGGCGATCGCGCGCGGATCGTTCGCGCTCGCGGCCGGTTCGCGTGCGTCGATCAGCGCGATCGACGCACGCTGCGTCGCGCTGCGCCGCGCGAGCCAGCCGGCGAGCGCGAGCCCGACGGGGCCCGCGCCGACGATGGCGAGGTCGTAGTCCGGCGTGGCCGGGGAGGAAGCGGTCGTCATCAATGTTCGTGAAACAGGGTAACGGTCAACGGCAGCCGACGGCGGTCCGCTGCCGGCTGACGAAGGCGCGGCGGCCGGCTCATGCGCCGTGCGCCGCGCCCGCGCGCATCAGCGCCTCGATCTCGGCCGCCGCAACGGGGACGTCGCGCGTAATCAGCTCGCAGCCGTGCTCGCGCACGATCGCATCGTCCTCGATCCGGATGCCGATGTTCCAGTATTCGGACGGCACGTCGTCGGCGGCGCGCACATACAGGCCCGGCTCGACGGTGAGCGTCATGCCGGGCTTCAGCGTGCGCCACGGCAGCATGCCGTTCGCGTCGCGCGCGGCGAGCCGCTCGCGGTAGTCGCCGCAATCGTGCACGTCCATCCCGAGCCAGTGGCCGGTGCGGTGCATGTAGAAGCGCGCGTACGCGCGCTCCGCGATCACGTCATCGACGTTCGCAAAGCGCGTTTTCGGAATGATGCCGGTGTCGAGCAGCCCCTGGGCCAGCACGCGCACGGCCGCGTCGTGCGGCGCCTCGAACGGCACGCCCGCGCGCGTCGCGTCGATCGCGGCCTGTTGCGCGGCGAGCACGATGTCGTACAGCGTGCGCTGCGCGGGCGAGAAGCGCCCGTTGGCGGGGAAGGTGCGCGTGATGTCCGACGCGTAGCCGTCGAGTTCGCACGCGGCGTCGATCAGGATCAGGTCGCCATCCTGCGCGGCCGCGTTTCCGGCCGGGTAGTGCAGCACGCATGCGTTCGCGCCGGCCGCGACGATCGAGCCGTACGCGGGCGCCTGCGCGCCATGCTTGCGGAACGTATACAGCAGCTCGGCCTCGAGTTCGTATTCGCGGACCCCCGGGCGGCAGGCCTGCATCGCACGGCGATGCGCGAGCGCGGAGATGTGCGCGGCACGCATCATGGTCGCGAGTTCGTGCTCGTCCTTCACGAGCCGCATGTCGTCGAGCAGCGGCGTGAGGTCGAGCAGCGCGTCCGGCGCTGCGACGCCCGTGCGGGCCTGCGCGCGTACCGCGTCGACCCAGCCGGCGAGCTGGCGCTCGAAGTCGGCCGACGCGCCGAACCGGTAGTGCACGGTGCCCGCGTCGGCGAGCAGGCGCGGTATCTCGGTGTCGATCACGTCGACCGCGTAGGCCGAGTCGAAACCGAATGCGTCGCGCGCGGCTTCGGGCCCGTAGTGGAATCCTTCCCAGATCTCGCGATCGGCATTCTTCGCACGGCAGAACAGGATCGACTCCGGCGCGCCATGCGACGCGGCCGAGTTCAGCACGAGCACGGCATCGGGCTCGGCGAACCCTGTCAGGTAATGGAAGTAGCTGTCGAACCGGTACGGAAATGCCGTATCGCGGTTGCGCAGCACTTCCGGCGCGGTGGGGACGATGGCGACGCCGCCGCCCGCGGCACGCAGTGCGGCAAGCACGCGTTCGCGGCGCTGGCGGTAGACGTCGACGGCGATGGCGGTATCGAGGGGCGCATTCATCGTGCGATTGTAGCGCCGCCGGACGCGGCGCGTGAGAGCGGCGGCCGCGAGCCGCGCCGGCAGGGGCCGAGCGGCGGCTGTTGCAAACCATCCACAGGCCGGACGGGCGATTTTCTACCCGGCCGCGCCTGCCGGTTATGATCGGCGACAACGTATACTCTCGGCAGTTCCCTTAGAAAGGCAGATGATGAAATTAATCGGTTCGCTCAGCAGCCCGTTCGTCCGAAAGGCGCGGATCGTGCTCGCCGAAAAGAAGATCGACTACAAGCTGGAGCTCGAGAACGTGTGGGCGCCGGAGACGGACATTCATGCATCGAACCCGCTCGGCAAGGTCCCGTGTCTCGTGATGGAGGATGGTGCTGCGGTATTCGATTCCCGCGTGATTTGCGAATACGTCGATACGCTGTCGCCGGTCGGCAAGCTGATTCCGCCGTCAGGGCGCGAGCGCGTCGAAGTGCGTTGCTGGGAAGCGCTGGGCGATGGTGTGCTCGATGCCTCGGTCGCGATCCGTCTCGAATACACGCTGCGCGACGAAGCGCAGCGCAGCGCGAGCTGGATCGCACGTCAGCAGCGCAAGATCGACGACGGCCTCGTCGCGATGTCGCAAGGCCTCGGCGGCAAGACGTGGTGCGTCGGTAATCATTACACGCTCGCCGACATCGCACTCGGCTGCGCGCTCGGCTACCTCGACTTCCGGATGCCCGAGCTCAACTGGCGCGACCACCACCCGAATCTCGACAAGCATTTCGCGAAGCTGTCGCAGCGCCAGACGTTCGCCGACACGCTTCCGCAAGGCTGAGCACCGCCGGCTGCGTATTGAGCAGACAAAAAAGCGCCCCGCGGGGGCGCTCTTGTTTTGGTGCGCCCGGCAGGGCGCACTCACTAGGAGGTGAAAGTCCTCTACACGCCCGGCAAGGGGAAGTGTTAGCCAATGGCAAGGGCGTCGCGGGCGACTGCGAGTCTGAAGGAAGCCGGAGGCAAAGCGCTGGCCTGACGAACAGGAAGCGGATAAGAGACGACGCGTTGGGGTGAGGCGGCCCAAACAGCCAAAGCCCGAAACTTGCACGGTCCGACGCGGCGTATATCCGACAGGCATAAGCGTGAAGGTGGGTGCGCAATACCCGGGGAGATCTGCACGGTTGCCGAAGTGCTACTGGCGTCGAGAGGCGTCGGGCGGGGGCGTCCATTCCATTAGCAGAGGGCATGGTAGGCCGCGAGGCTGAAGGCCCGAACATGAAGGACCGCGATTAGGACGGTGGAGGCTCGATGCGAGCCGATGAAGCGCAAGCCCGTGAGAGCGGGGCCATGACGCAGGAGCCGGGGCGGAACCGCACGTACGGTGGTGTGGGAGGGCTGAGGGGGTGACCCCTCTCCCTACCCGATGCGGCCCGCCCGGGCGACGGGCAATCCTGCGCATCCGCCGTTACTCGATCGATGCGTAGACGGTCTCGCCGAGCACGAACGAATCGCTGCGCGAGATCGGCCACCACTTGTCGTACAGCGTATAGCCGCAGGTCTGGCCGTCGAGCAGCGCGCCCGGCTTCAGGTACTTAAGCAACTGCGACATCAGCCGCACCTCGTGCGGCGCGACGCGCTGCACGATGTGATGCGCGCGCAGCTCGGACGGATGGCCGAGGCCGGCCGCCTGCACGAGTTCCTGCAGCGCGTGCAGCGTGTTGCGGTGGAAGTTGTACACGCGCTCGGCCTTGTCCGGCACGACGAGCGCGCGCTGGCGCACCGGGTCCTGCGTGGCGACGCCGGTCGGGCAGCGGTCGGTGTGGCAGTGCTGCGCCTGGATGCAGCCGACCGCGAACATGAAGCCGCGCGCCGAGTTCACCCAGTCCGCGCCGATCGCGAGCGTGCGCGCGATGTCGAACGCGGTGATGATCTTGCCGCTCGCGCCGATCTTCACGCGGTCGCGCACGCCGATCCCGACGAGCGTGTTGTGCACCAGCAGCAGCCCTTCCTGCAGCGGCACGCCGACGTGGTCGGTGAATTCGAGCGGCGCCGCACCGGTGCCGCCTTCCGCGCCGTCGACGACGATGAAGTCCGGCACGATGCCGGTTTCGATCATCGCCTTCGCGATCCCGAAGAATTCCCATGGATGGCCGATGCACAGCTTGAAGCCGGTCGGCTTGCCGCCCGACAGCGTGCGCAGCCGCTCGACGAATTCGAGCAGCCCGCGCGGCGTCGAGAATTCCGAGTGCGTGGCGGGCGAGATGCAGTCCTTGCCCATCGGCACGCCGCGCGTCTCGGCGATCTCGGGCGTGATCTTCGCGGCCGGCAGCACGCCGCCGTGACCCGGCTTCGCGCCCTGCGACAGCTTGATCTCGATCATCTTGACCTGCGGCTCGGCGGCCTGCTTCGCGAACTTGTCCGGGTTGAACGTGCCGTCGTCGTTGCGGCAGCCGAAGTAGCCCGACGCGATTTCCCAGATGATGTCGCCGCCGTTTTCGCGGTGGTACTTCGACAGCGAGCCTTCGCCGGTGTCGTGCGCGAAACCGCCCCTCTTGGCGCCGAGGTTCAGCGAGCGGATCGCGTTCGCGGACAGCGAGCCGAAGCTCATCGCCGAGATGTTGAAGATCGAGATGTCGTACGGCTGCGCGCGGTTCGCACCGACGCGGATGCGGAAATCGTGGTTCGGCAGCTTCGTCGGCGCGAGCGAATGGCTGATCCATTCGTGCGCGACGGCCTTCACGTTCAGTTCGGTGCCGTACGGACGGTTGTCGGCGACGTTCTTCGCGCGCTGGTAGACGAGGCTGCGCTGCGCGCGCGAGAACGGTTTTTCGTCGGTGTCGTCCTCGACGAAGTACTGGCGGATTTCAGGCCGGATGAATTCGAACAGGAAGCGGAAGTGGCCCCAGAGCGGGTAATTGCGCAGGATCGCGTGACGGTCCTGGTTCAGGTCGTACACACCGAGCGCGACGAGGGCGACGGGGATGATGATCCACAGCCAGGAAAGCATGTGGGCAGACGCGAGTGCGGCCGCCGCGACGAGCAGCAGGACGGCACACCACATCGCGAGGTAGCGTCGAGAAAGCATGGGGACTCCGTAAGAAAAATGCCGCCATGCGTACGCTGTGAAGGCGGCGCGCCGGCCGCGGCGCAATCGTGTTCCGCCGGGCGCGGCGTGCCGCAAGTCTAAACCGAATGGATGTCAGCGTGCGTCGGCGAGCGCCGGCACATGGCCTTCCGCTGCGGCCCGGCCGGGCTGGCCGGTGGCCGCGGACTCGATGATGCCGCCGCCTAGGCAGATTTCACCGTCGTACAGTACGGCCGACTGGCCGGGCGTGACCGCCCATTGCGCATCGTCGAACGCGAGCGAGAAGCGTGCTTCGCCTGCCGGGCCGGGTGCCGCGACGCCGAATGCGCATGCCGCATCGGCTTGCCGGTAGCGCGTCTTCGCGCCGCACGAGAAGCCTTCGGCCGGCGGCTCGCCCGCGACCCAGCTCACGTTGCCGGCGACGAGCTGCCGCGACAGCAGCCACGGATGGTCGTGGCCCTGCACGACGTACAGCGTGTTCGACGCGATGTCCTTCGCGGCGACGAACCACGGTTCGCCGCTGCCGTCCTTGCTGCCGCCGAGGCCGATGCCCTTGCGCTGGCCGAACGTATAGAACGCGAGGCCGATGTGCTCGCCGATGACCTTGCCGTCCGGCGTCTTCATCGGGCCGGGTTTCGTCGGAAGATAGCGGTTCAGGAAGTCGCGGAACGGCCGTTCGCCGATGAAGCAGATGCCGGTCGAATCCTTTTTCTTCGCGTTCGGCAGCCCGATCTGCGCGGCGATTTCGCGCACCTTCGTCTTCGGGATCTCGCCGAGCGGGAACATCGTCTTCGACAGCTGCGCCTGGTTCAGCCGATGCAGGAAGTACGACTGGTCTTTCGTATGATCGAACGCCTTCAGCAGCTCGAAGCGACCGTCGCGCTCACGCACGCGCGCATAGTGGCCCGTCGCGATCATTTCCGCGTCGAGCGACATCGCGTGATCGAGGAACGCCTTGAACTTGATCTCGGCGTTGCACAGCACGTCCGGGTTCGGCGTGCGGCCGGCCGAGTATTCGCGCAGGAATTCGGCGAACACGCGGTCCTTGTATTCGGCCGCGAAATTCACGGCTTCCACGTCGATGCCGATCAGGTCGGCCACCGACACGACGTCGATCCAGTCCTGGCGCGTCGAGCAATATTCGCCGTCGTCGTCGTCTTCCCAGTTCTTCATGAACAGGCCGACCACGTCGTACCCCTGTTCCTTCAACAGCCACGCGGTCACCGACGAATCGACGCCGCCCGACATGCCCACTACTACACGGCGCTTGCTCATTTGTTTACCGCCTGACGGTCGAATGCGTCCGGACGCGGCGCGACCGAATGCGTGTGCACGAAATCGAGCGGAATGCGCCGCCCGGCGAGATAGTCGTCGACGCAGCGCATCACCGCGGGCGAGCGATGCCGCTCGCTGCATGCGCGCAGTTCGTCGGCGCTCATCCACAGCGTGCGGACGATGCCGTCGTCGAGCGCGTGGCCCGGCAACGGCTCGCCGACCGTGCCGCAGAACGTGAAGCGCAGGTAGGTCGCGCCGGCGGTGCCGGGGCGCTCGTAGTGCGCGAGATAGACGCCGACGAGCGCGTCGGGAGCGAACGGATGCGCGGTTTCCTCGAGCGTCTCGCGGATCACGGCGTCGGCGAGCGTCTCGCCGGCTTCGAGATGGCCGGCCGGCTGATTGATGCGCAGGCCCGTCGAGGTTTCTTCCTCGATCACGAGAAAGCGGCCGGCGCGCTCGATCAGCGCTGCAACGGTCACGTGCGGGGTCCAGATTTCGGGTTTCATGGTTCAGCATTTTACCGGTTGCGCCCGGTCGCTGCCGGCCATGTGGTTAGACGAATCCGACCCTGATCGTTCGTCCGGCGCAGGCGGCTCGCCTGCATCGTCGCGCCGCGAGCGGATGGCCCGGCCTGCCGGTGGCAGCGGCGAGCCGGGGGCACGGGAGCCGGATTCGCAAGCCGAATCTTGCCCTGTTTTTCACGGTGCGACGATCCGGGCGATGCACGCGGCGATCGTATCCCGCACGCGCACGATCGCCGGGTCGCGCTGCGTGCTCGTGCGCCAGCCGATCTCGACCGGGTAGCGCGGCAGCTCGACCGGGCACGCGAGCGCGCGCAGCGACGTCGAGCGAGCGATGGCGCGGGCGGCGTGCGCCGGAATCGTCGCCACCGCATCGGAGCCGGCGAGCAGGTACGGCAGCGCGGCGAAATGCGTGGTCGACGCCGCGACGCGCCGCTTGTGACCGAGCGCGGCCAACGCCTCGTCGACGATTCCGATCACACCGCCCGACGACACGAGCAGGTGGTCGCGCTGGAGGAAATCGTCTAGCGCCAGCGTGCGCGGCGCGCGAGCGCGGCCGGCCGGATCGATCAGGCACGCGTAGCCGCCGGTGGCGACCGCCCGCCGGCTGAGCCCGTTCGCCGAAAACCCGCCCGACGCGATCGCGAGATCGACGCCGTGCCGCAGCAGTGCGTCGCCGGCGATGCCGCTGTGCGTCTGCCGGAAGATCAGCCGGATCCCCGCGGCTTCCTGCGCGACCGCGTCGATCAGCGCACGGCCGAGCGCGATCTCGAAGTCGTCCGACAGACCGATCGAGATCGTGCGGCCGATGCGTTCGCCGCCGTCGGCCGC
Source organism: Burkholderia sp. Bp9016 (assembly GCF_003857765.1). Taxonomy (NCBI): domain Bacteria; kingdom Pseudomonadati; phylum Pseudomonadota; class Betaproteobacteria; order Burkholderiales; family Burkholderiaceae; genus Burkholderia; species Burkholderia sp. Bp9016. The sequence goes on along the minus strand of NZ_QTPY01000007.1, from coordinate 91,766 downwards.
GATCGCGAGGCTTTCGCGGCAGCGGTCGAGCGCATCGGACAGGATGGGCTTCAGTTCGTCCGCGCGCGGCGTCGGCGCGAGCCCGCGGCCGGTGCGCACGAACAGCGGATCGGCATAGATCACGCGCAGCCGCGCAAGCGCCGCGCTGACGGCGGACTGCGTGAGACCGAGCCGCAGCGCCGCGCGGCTCGCGCCGCCTTCCTCGTACAGCGCCTCGAACACTTTCAGCAGGTTCAGATCGAGGTCGGCGATATCATCTGAATTCATGTCAGTTATCGTTGTATCGATTTGATCGATGACATCATATCGATAAAGATGGCGTCACCCCATTCATCTGGAGACGCCCTCATGTCCACCTCAGTCATCGCCGCGCTGCAGATCGGCGCCTCGCCCGCCGGCACGCGCGCCACGCTCGACACGATCCTCGGCTACGAAAGCGCGATCCGCGACAGCGGCGCATCACTTGTCGTGCTGCCCGAGGCCGTGCTCGGCGGCTATCCGAAAGGCGAGATCTTCGGCACGCGGCTCGGCTACCGGTTGCCCGAGGGGCGCGATGCGTATGCGCGCTACGCCGCGCAGGCGATCGACGTGCCGGGGCCGGAAACCGACGAGCTGGCCGCGCTGTCGCAGCGCACGGGCGCGAGCCTCGTGGTCGGCGTGATCGAGCGCGGCGGCAGCACGCTGTACTGCACGGCGCTCTTTTTCGATCCGCGTGACGGGCTCGTCGCGAAGCACCGCAAGCTGATGCCGACCGGCACCGAGCGGCTGATCTGGGGGCAGGGCGACGGCTCGACGCTGCCGGTGGTCGACACCGCGGCGGGCCGCGCGGGCGCCGCGATCTGCTGGGAGAACCACATGCCGCTCCTGCGCTGCGCGATGTACGCGAAAGGCGTGCAGATCTGGTGCGCGCCGACCGTCGACGAGCGCGATCTGTGGCAAAGCTCGATGCGGCACATCGCGCACGAAGGGCGCTGCTTCGTCGTGAGTGCATGCCAGGTGCAGCCGTCGCCGCGCGCGCTCGGCATCGACGTGCCGGGCTGGGATCCCGAACGGCCGCTGATCCGCGGCGGCAGCGTGATCGTCGGGCCGCTCGGCGACCTGTTGACGGAGCCGCTGATCGGCGAACCCGGGCTCGTGACCGCGCGTATCGATACCGACGAACTGGTGCGCGCGCGTTATGACTTCGACGTGGTGGGGCACTATGCGCGCGCCGACGTGTTTTCGCTGCACGTCGACGAGCGGCCGAAGCGTCCGGTGGTGTTCGGTGAATGACGGGCGTTGCCGGGGCTCGCGGGCGCCGGCGAACGAACAGCGGCAGCGGCCGACGTGCGTGTCAGCGCATCGGCGCTTCCGCGATCCGCATGTAGTCGGCGATGCGCCTTCCTTCCATGTCGGGAAACTGCTCGTGCACGGTGATGTCGCCCATTCGCGCGATGTCGAAGGTGCGGAAGTCGTCGCGCAGCTCGCACCACGCGCCGATCGTCCAGCGTCCGCCCCAGTAGACGAGCCCGAGCGGCCACACGCGGCGTTGCGTATGGGCGCCGAGCCGGTCACGGTAGCCGAAGCTGACGACGTGGCGCGTGTCGACCGCCTGGTGGATCGCGTCGACCTTCCCGCAAAACGTCTCGTCGATGTGGAACGACGGGGCGAACACCGGCAGGCGATCGAGCGCCGTGCGCTTGTCGGCCGGCATCGCTGACGCAATCTTCGCGAGCGCCGAGCGGGCGCCGCCGGCAAAGCGCGCGCCTCCCCAGGTTTCGAGCATGCGTGCGCCCACCGCGAGCGCCGCGAGCTCCTCGGCGGTGAACGTGAGCGGCGGCAGGCTCGCGTTGCGGTTCAGCCGGTAGCCGATGCCGGCTTCGCCTTCGATCGGCACCCCTGACAGTTGCAGGTCGCGCACGTCGCGATAGACCGTGCGCGGCGACACCGACAGCCAGTCGGCGAGCTGCTGCGCGGTCGTCAGACGCCGTCCGCGCAACAGCTCGGCGATCTGGAACAGACGGTCGGCACGGCGCGTCATGGCTGCACCTCGACTCCAACGGCTACGGGGACTTCGCGATGATAGCGCCGCGCCGGCCCGGTCGTCGGTGCGCTCAGTGGCATTTCGGCGCGTGCAGGCCGACGCGGTTGCCTTCGGTATCGATCAGATAGCCGATGTAACCATAGTTGTTCGGCAGCTCGACGACCGTACCCTGCACGATGCCGCCCGCGCGTTTCACGCGTTCGAGCGCCGCAACGACCGATTCGCCGGCGTTCAGGTAGACGAGCACGCCGTTCGCGCTCGGCTTCATCTGCTGCGGATCGAACACGATGCTGCCGCCCGTGCTCGACGCTTCGTGATCGAACATGGCCATCGGCACGCCTCCGATGACTTCGCGCTGCAGCGTGGTTTGCAGCACGGTTTCGTAAAAACGGATCGCGCGATCGAAATCCAGGGATGGGATATCGAACCACGCGATCGCGCGTTCCAGGGTTGCGGTTGCAGTTGCGGACGTCACGACGAGCTCCTTGTTGTTCGGGTTCTTGATGGAAACCAGCCTTGCATTGCGCCGGGATTGCAGTGTGATCGCGTGCTGCTGACAGCGTGCTGTCAGTAGTCATCGCGGCGCTGACACGAGGCGATTCCGGTGGGCAGCTTCGGCGGGGGCCGGCCGGGGGCGCCGTGCAGGGGCATCGAAGGGGACTGGTGCGGCACCGCGAGCATCGGCGCCGCGCAAAGCAAAACGCCCGGCGGGAGCCGGGCGTCGTCAGGATATCAGCAGGCGGCCGCAGCGGCCGTCCGGCGAGTCTCGTGCGTCACGCGTCGCCTTCCGGCGTAGCCGGGCGCGCCTTCACGCTGCCGGCGATCAGGTCGAAGCGGAACAGCCGGCATTCGAGCGCGCCGTTGAACAGCGGCGTCTTCGCCGATTCACGCAGCCGCAACTGGCCCGGCAGCGAACGGTCCGACGTCAGCAGGAACGCCTGCCAGCCGGTGAAGCGTTGCTTGAGCGCATCGCCGAGCGCGTTGAAGAACTCGCTGTCCGGCGCGTCGGTGTGCGTACGGCGGAATGCGTCGTCGTTGCCGCGGTTGCGGCCCGTTTCACGCACCTCGCCGCGCGCGCTGCGACCGCGCACTTCGATCCGCTCGCCGTACGGCGGGTTCGCGAGGATGATGCCCGGGCCGTCGCACGGCGGCGTCATCCCGCGCGCGTCGACCTGCTTGAGCCATACCGACGGCACGCCCGCGCGTTCGAGGTTCGCGCGTGCCTTCTCGAGCATGTCGCCGGAGATGTCGCTGCCGTACACGCCGAGCGAATCGCGCTTGCCGCGCGCCGCGCGCTTCGCGTCGAGTGCGGGGACCTTCAGGCCCTGCCATGCGGTGATGTCGTATTGCTTGAGCTTTTCGAAGCCGAAGCGGCGCTCGACGCCCGGCGCCACGCCGAGCGCGATCTGCGCGGCTTCCGCGAGGAACGTGCCGCTGCCGCACATCGGGTCGTACAGCGCCGTGCCGGGCGTCCAGCCCGTCAGGCGCAGGATGCCGGCCGCGAGGTTCTCGCGCAGCGGAGCCGCGCCCTTGTCGAGACGCCAGCCGCGCTTGAACAGCGGCTCGCCCGACGTATCGAGGTACAGCGTGCATTCGGTGGCCGTCAGGAACGCGAACACGCGCACGTCCGGCGCACCGGTGTCGATGCTCGGCCGCGAGCCGGTCTTCTCGCGCATCCGGTCGCAGATCGCATCCTTCACGCGCAGCGTCGCGAATTCGAGGCTTTTCAGCGGCGACTTGATCGCGGTGATGTCGACGCGCAGCGTCTGCGTCGATGCGAACCAGCGTTCCCACGGCTGCTCGAGCGCGAGCGCGTAGACGTCCTGTTCGTTGCGGTACGGGCGGTGCGCGATCTTCAGCAGGATCCGGCTCGCGATCCGCGAATGGAGGTTCGCGGCCATGCCGGCAGCCCAGCCGCCGCGGAAATGGACGCCGCCCGGCACCTGCGCGCCCGCGGTGAACGGCGCGCCGTCCAGATGACGGCCGGCGATCTCGGCCAGCTCGGCGGCAAGCGCCGCTTCGAGGCCGCGCGGGCAGGGAGCGAAGAATTCGTACAGGGTGGGCGAGGACATAAGGCGGGTGAGGACGTGCAAAAGTCCACTATTGTACGCGGCGCGGGCGGCGGGAGCCGGCGTTGCGTCCGATTCGGGACGCGGGCGGCCGATATGCAGGCCGCGCGGGCGCGCCGGGTGGCCCGCGCGGCGATGCCCGGCGGGGCGCCGCGCGGGCGTCGGGCGGTCAGTGCGAGCCGGGCTGGCCGGCCTGCGCTGCGGGGCCGCCGGCCGGCCAGAACAGCGCGGACGGCTTCGACAGCACCGTGCGGACGATCGCGGCGACCAGCGCGCGCACCTTGGTGCGGCGCAGGCTGCGCGAGCGCACGGCCATCGTGAACGCGAGCGCGAAGCTCACGAGCACGTTGAGGATCGCCATGCTCAGCACGCCGGCGCACGCCCACCACAGCTCGGGCGTGCTCAATGCGTTCTTGCCGAGCACACCGAGCGCGACGCCGATCGAGCCGGCCGACAGCGTCACGTGCCGCACTTCGAACGGGAACAGGAACACCGTGACGATCGCCGGGATCAGGCCGAGCATCAGGCCGAGGCCGACGTTCGCGACCACGCCCGCGACGTTCGAGCGGCAGAAGTGCGCGAGTTTCGCGGCGCCGGCCGCGCCGAGCGTGAGCCGCAGCCGGCGGTTGTACGCGAGCGCGTCGCCGACCCGGTGCAGCACGAACCAGTTGTCGGCCCAGCCCGCGAGCAGGCTCGACGCCCACAGCAGCACGCCCGTGAGCGCCGCATAGAACGGTGTCGGCCCCATCAGCGAGAACGAGTGCAGCGTCGCGTGCGCCTTCTCAGGCGAGATCAGGTTCGCGTGCAGCACGTTGCCCGCGAACAGCTGCACGAGCAGGCAAACGGGGAGCACGACGAGCACGTTGCCGGAGATCGCCGCGGCCTGGGTGCGGATCAGTGCGATCACCGACGCGACGAACGCTTTCACGCCTTCTTCGTGGGCGGTGTCGTCGAGCTCGCGCGCGAGCGTCGGTGCGGTCATCGCGGGCTGCTTGGTCGCGAGCGTGAAGTGCAGGAAGTGCATCAGCATGAAGCTCGCCGCATAGTTGACGCCGGCGAGCAGCCCTTCGAGCATCGACTGCAGGTGCGCGCCCGTGATCGCGAACTTCACGCAGACCGTCGCGACGGTGACGAGGCCGCCGCCCGCGGCCATGCGCAGCATCTTTAGATACTCGGCGCGGCCGCGCGAGATGTAGTGCTCGCCGGTATCCGCGTTCGTCTCGACGAGCTTGCGCGCGAACAGCGAGAAGTTGCTGCGCACGAGGTGCGACACGCTCTGGCTGTTCTGGTTCGCGTCGACGAGTTCGGCGGTCAGGCGCGCCATGCCGCGCAGGTCGTCGCGGGCCATCCACGCGTTGAGCAGCATCTCGGCGCGCAGGATCCGCATGCGCATGCGCTCGACCTGGAACACGATGTCGACCGACACGCCGTTGCGGTACAGGTGCGCGAATACGTCGTCGACCGCGATCCGGCATTCGTCGAGCAGCACGCGCAGGTAGTTCACCTCGTGCAGCAGCTTGTTCTGGTCGCCGCCGTCCTCGACGGCCGCGTGCGCGGTCTCGACCGCGAGCATCGCACGCGTGAGGCGGTAGAACGGCTGCGTTTCGAGCGGCTTGCGCGCGTCACCGTCGGACAGGCGGCTGCGCACCGTCTGCGACAGGCCGGTCGAGCTGATCTGGCAGGTCAGGTTGTGCAGCGCGGCCAGCAGGTCGCGCGAGAACGAGCCGGGCTCGTGGCGCTCTTCTTCGGTGACGTCGAACGAGATCAGCTCCGCGAGGCGTGCGAGCAGGTCGTCGGGCAGCGCGTCGATCCATTGCGCGTCTTCCGGCGTCGGGAACATCAGCGTGAACAGCGCCGTCAGCTCGCGGCGGTTCGGCGCGGGCGGGATCAGCGACGAGTCGATCCGCTCGAACAGCGCGCCGAAGAAACCGGAGTGCACCGGCATGCCGGCGTCGCACAGCAGCGAGATGCCGTCGCATTCGCGCAGGACGCCGCGCACGATGCGCGCCGCGTGCGACTTCCACGCGGGATTGCGCTCGAGCACGTGGAACAGATAGCGCAGCCGGGCGTGCGCCGGATACGCGCGTGTGCCGGCGTCGCGTTCGGCAGGCGCATCCTGCGCGGCCTGCATCGAACCGTTGCGGCGCAGCCAGTGCGCGAGCTCGATCAGCCATTCGCTGCGCTCGGCGTACGACGCGTCCGCGTCGGCGTGCGCGAGCAGGGCGTCGAGCTGGTGGGCCGCATTGCGCGACGCGCGCCACTTCTTGATCAGGGTCGTCAGGGAACGAAACATAAACGGAATAGCGAAAGCCCTGGACGGGCGGGTTCGGGATGCCGGCCGGAAATGCGGCGCGGCGCCGGGAGAACGGATGAGGCTGGCCGGGTTGCCGGGCGATGCGCGGCAACCCGCGATGCGGCTGCCCCGACGCGGTGCACGCGGACACGCGTGCGAGCCTCGGGAGACACGACGATCGGACCGGACGCGGCCCGATTGCCGCTGGCTGACGCGCACGACCGACGGGCGGCGCGAGCCTGGAAGTGCGTAGGATCGTCAATCGGGCGCGAAAACGCAAGCTGACCGCGTTGCGTGGTGCCGGTTCCGGCGGATTTTGCCAAACAATGCAAAGCGGTCGTTCGGCCGATGCGTGCCATCGGATGCGCGGCGGGGGCCGCAGCAGCCACACGGGCGAACGCATCGCACGTTCGTCCGTGTGTCGCGCGCTTACGCGCCGGACTTGCCCGTCGCGCCCGCGTCGCTGCCGGCCATCGGGTTGGCCGGGCACGGCACGACGGGCGCCGTGGCCGTCTTGCTGCCGGATGCAGTTGCCGTACCGCGCCGTGCCGCCATGGCGCGCACGCCGGCCGCGGCCTGCGATGCAATCACGTCGAGCGCGCGCCGGTGGCCGGCGACGAGCGCGTCGTAACCGTCGGCGACGGGTTCCGCGACGCTCGTGCGGCACGTCATCACCGCCTGCGTGGCGAGCGAACGCACGCTCCACACCGCATCGATCGCCGCCCGCTTGCCGGGCCACGATTCGAAGCGCTGCACGTTCACGCTGATGCGATAGACGGGCACGCCGGGCGGATACGCGGAGTTCGCGACGTCGATCGTGCCGAGCTGCGCGGCGAGATCGTCCGACAGCGCGCGGCGGATCTCGTCGGCGGGCGGCGCGGCCCAGCGCTCCTGTTCGAGCACGTCGACCTGCGCGGCATTCTTCTGCACGACCAGCTGGTTCTTCGCGACCTGTTCGGGCACGCCGACGGACGGCACCTCGATCAGGAATGCCGGATTGGCGGGCGCGGTGCGCACGGCCGTCGTGGCGTCGGCCGGGCTCAGCGTATAGAACCGCGCGGGCGGCGAGCTGCATGCGGCGAGCGCGAGCGCGGCGCAGATTGCCGCCGCGCCGCTCGCGAGCGCGTTCATGCGGGTCGTCGTCATTGTTGATCTCCTGGCTTGCCCTTGATCAGCGATTCGGGATGGCGCTCCAGATAGTCGGCGAGCGCATTCAGCGATTGCAGCGTGCGCGTAAGTTCCTTCAGCGCGCCGCGCACGTCGGATTGCAGCGGCGAATCCTGCTGCAGCGTCGCCTCGGCGGTCGAGAAGGTCTGCTTCGCGGCCGACAGCGTGTCGCGCGCTTCCGGCGCGACCTGCGTGTCGAGCTGCTTGAACAGCTTGTCGGCGTTCGACAGCGCGCTGTTCAGGTTCGCGCCGATCTGGTCGAACGGCACCTTGTCGAGTTTCTTCGCGATGTCGGCGACCTGCAACTGCAGCTCGTCGAGCGTGTTCGGCACGGTCGGCAGCTCGAGCGGCTGGCGCGTCGCGTCGATCTTCGCGGCCGGCGCCTTCGGGAAGAAGTCGAGCGCGACGTACAGCTGGCTCGTCAGCAGGTTGCCGGTGCGCAGCTGGCCGCGCAGCCCGTGCTGGACCAGACGCTCGACGATCTCGCGGCGGGCCGGTTCGCCCTTGCTCTCGATCGCTTCGCGGAAGCGTCGGCCAAGCCGCTCCGGATACACGTTCATCGTCACCGGCATCAGGAAGTTCTTCGTCTTCGGATCGTAGTCGATGCCGATGTTCGTGACTTCGCCGAGCACGATGCCGCGGAAGTCGACCGGCGCACCGACGCCGAGCCCGCGCAGCGACTGATTGAAGTTCATCACGACCTGCAGCGGCTGGCCGTCCGGGTCGCGCATCGCGTCGGTCTCGTCTGAGCCGAGGCGGAACGTCGTGTTGTTCGGCGCGGTGGCGCCGCTGTCCTGGTTCGGCGGCGTCTGGAACGCGATGCCGCCGAGGATCACCGTCGCGAGCGACTGCGTGTTCAGCTTCAGCCCGCTCGAATCGAGCCGCAGGTCGACGCCGCTCGCCTGCCACCAGCGCGAGTTCATGCCGACGTACTGGTCGTACGGCGCATTGACGAACACGTTGAACGTGACGCCCGTGCCGTCCTTGTCGAGCGAGAAGCCGACCACCTGGCCGACCTGTACGCGGCGGTAGTAGATCGGCGAGCCGATGTCGACGGAGCCGAGCGAATCGCCACGCAGTACGTACTGCGTGCCCTTCTGGTCGCCCGTCACGGCCGGCGGTGTCTCGAGGCCGGTAAAGTCGGTCTGCGAGTCCTGCCCGTGGCCGGCGTCGACGCCGATGTATGCGCCCGACAGCAGCGTGCCGAGCCCGGACACGCCGGTCGCACCGACGCGCGGCCGCACGATCCAGAAGCGCGAGCCCTTGACCGCGAAGTCCTCGGCCTCCTTTTTCAACTGAACCTGGACGAGCACGCGCGACAGGTCTTTCGACAGCTTGATCGTCTTGACCATGCCGATCTCGACGTCCTTGTACTTGACCTGGGTCTTGCCCGGCTCGAGCCCTTCGGCGCTGTGGAAGCTGATCGAGATTTCCGGGCCGCGCTCGCGCACGGACTTGATCACGAGGCCGATGCCGATCAGCGCGGCGATCAGCGGCACGAGCCAGACGAGCGACGGCAGCCAGCCGCCTTTCGTCGAGATCGTCGGATCGGGCGGCCGGGACGCGTCGTTCTGCGGGCCTTGCGGACTATTCATGGTGTTTCCCTGAGGTTTCGACTGGATCCCAGATCAGGCGGGGATCGAACTGCATCGACGCGAGCATCGTCAGGATCACGACCGAGCCGAACGCGAGCGCGCCGGGGCCGGCCGTGATGACGGCGAGCGAGCGGAAATGGACGAGCGCGACGGTGAGCGTCACGACGAAGATGTCGAGCATCGACCAGCGACCGATGCGCTCGACGATCCGGAACAGGCGCGTGCGTTGCAGCGGCCGCCAGGCGGTACGTCGCTGCGCGCTGATCACGAGGATCGTCAGTACGCCGAGCTTGAGCATCGGCACGAGGATGCTGGCGACGAACACGACGACCGCGAGCGGCCAGTCGCCAGTGGTCCAGAACAGCACGACGCCGCTCATGATCGTGTCTTCCTGCGAACCGACGATCGACGACGTGCGCATGATCGGCAGCAGGTTTGCCGGAATGTACAGAATCACTGCCGCGAGCAGCAGCGCCCACGTGCGCATCAGGCTGTTCGGCGTGCGGAAATGGAGCGCGGCGCCGCAGCGCGTGCAGTGCGCGTGCGGTGCATCGATCGTCTGCACGAGCCCGCAGACATGGCAACTGGCGTAACCCTCGCGGGCGGCGGTGGGCGTCGTCATCGGCGGGCGGCTTCCGGCAGCGGCGCGGCATCGTCGGGCGCGGCGGGCGAGCGGCCGGCGCGCAGGTCGTCGGCGATGTCCCACAGCGTGCGCGGATCGAACATCAGCACGACGGCGATCATCAGCGTGAGCGCGCCGAACGCGAACAGCGCGGCTTCCGGCACGACGCGCGCGAGGCTTACCATCTTGACGATCGTTACGAGGATGCCGAGCATGAACACCTCGATCATCCCCCACGGGCGCACGAGCTGGATCGCGCGCAGCACGGCATTGAAGCCGGGCGGCACGACGCCGCGGCGCATCGGCAGCAGCAGGTACAGCAGCGCGGCCATCTCGACGAGCGGAAACAATACGGTCGAGCAGAACACCATCACGCCGACGATCGCCATGTCCTGGCGCCACAGCGAATCGATCGCGCCGATCAGCGTCGTCTGCACGCGATTGCCGTTCACGTCCATTTCGAGGATCGGAAACGTCTGCGCGATGACGAACGTGATCAGTGCGGCGAGTGCGAGTGCGCAGATGCGCTCGAGTTGCGCGGCGCTGTTGCGGTAAAGCAGCGCGTCGCAGCGCGGACAGCGCGCGATTTCACGGCCGCTGAGACGCGGTTTATGCAACAGTGCGTCGCATTCGTGACAGGCAATCAGGTCGTATCGTTGCATGGGAGAAGCGGTTGTGCGACGGGCGGGGGGACGCGTCGACGGGGCCGGAACCCGCGCCAATCTTACCAAAACGCCTTTTTCGGCGTGTCAACGTTCGGTTACCGGGTGACTGGTCGGTAACATGGCGTAAACATGGCGGCCCGCTGACATGCCTGTCGTCAGAGTCCGCGCCCTTCAAAAGGTTGCGGTAGCATGGCGCCCTTGACGAGCGTCGGATGCATTTTCCGGCGCAGCCGTTCGCTCAACTGAGGAATCCAGGATGACATCGAATCCGCTGTCGGCCAAGCCGACACGTTATACGCAGACGGCGATCGCGTTGCACTGGCTGATCGCGCTGCTGATCGTCTGCGGCTTCGCGCTCGGCTGGGTGATGACGGACATTCCCGGTTTCACGCCGACGAAGCTGAAGTACTTCTCGTGGCACAAGTGGATCGGCGTGACGGCGTTCGCGCTGGCCGTCGTGCGCGTGCTGTGGCGCGCGACCCACGCGGCGCCGCCGCTGCCGGGCAGTACGCCGGCGTGGCAGCGTGCGGTGTCGCATGGCGTGCACATCCTGCTGTACGTGCTGATGCTCGTGATTCCGGTCACCGGCTACCTGTACAGCTCGGCGGCGAACATCCCGGTCGTCTACCTCGGCGTCGTGCCGCTGCCGCGCCTGATCGATCCCGATCCGGTGCTGAAGGAAACCTTCAAGACGCTGCACGTGTCTTTGAATTACATTTTGCTTGCACTCGTCTCGCTGCACGTGCTCGCGGCGATCAAGCACCAGGTGTTGGACCGCGACGGCCTGCTGTCGCGAATGCTTCCCTTTGCCAAATGAAGGATCTCATGAAAGTGTCTTTCTCCCGTTCCATGCTGACCGCGTTCGCCGCGGTGTCGCTTGTCGCGTCGGCCGCGGCGCACGCCGACGTCGATCTCGCGAAGAGCAAGGTGTCCGCCGTGTCGAAGCAGATGAACGTGCCGACCGAAGGCGTGTTCAAGAAATTCTCCGCGCAGGTGAAGTTCGACCCGGCGAAGGCCGCGCAGGGCAGCGCGCAAATGACGATCGACGTGGCCAGCTACGACCTCGGTGACAAGATGTACAACGACCAGGTCGCGGGCAAGGACTGGTTCGACGCGAAGACGTATCCGCAGGCGACTTTCGTGTCGTCGGCGATCGCGCCGGCGGGCGGCAACAAGTACAACGTGACCGGCAAGCTGACGATCAAGGGCAAGGCCGAGACCGTCACGGTGCCCGTCACCGTCACGCAGAACGGCGCGACGCAGACCTTCGACGGCGTGCTGCCGATCAAGCGTTCGACGTTCAACGTCGGCACCGGCGAGTGGAAGGACACGTCGGTCGTCGCGGACGAAGTGCAGATCAAGTTCCATCTCGTCGCCACGAAGTAAGCGACGAGTGTCGCATGACCCGAATGCCGCGCGAGGGCGCGGCGCCGTTCCAAGGAGAAAGAGTTGAAAAAGCATCTGATCATCGCAGCGGGCGCGCTGGCTGCTTCGCTGTCGTTCCCGGCCTTCGCCGATAGCGCGACGTACCAGTTCGATCCGAGCCATACGTACCCGAGCTTCGAGGCCGACCACTTCGGCGGCCTGTCGGTCTGGCGCGGCAAGTTCGACAAGTCGAGCGGCACCGTGACGCTCGACCGCGCGGCGAAGACCGGCACGGTCGACGTGACGACCGACATCGCGTCGATCCACACCGGCAGCGCGAAGCTCGACGAGCACCTGCAGACCGCCGATTTCTTCGACGCGGCCAAGTACCCGCAGGCGAACTACAAGGGCGCGATCAAGTTCGACGGCGACAAGCCCGTGGAAGTGGTCGGCAACCTGACGCTGCATGGCGTCACGAAGCCGTTGACGCTGAAGATCGATTCGTTCAAGTGCATGCCGCATCCGATGCTCAAGCGTGAAGTGTGCGGCGTCGACGCGGTCGGCGAATTCAACCGCGACGATTTCGGCCTCGACTACGGCAAGCAGTACGGCTTCAAGATGAAGACGAAGCTGCTGATCACGGCAGAAGCCATCAAGCAGCAGTAACGCGCCCGGCCGGGCCGGCCGTTGCACCAGATCGCCGGCCCGTCGCATGCCAGCCGCCGCGCTTCCTTTCCCGGGGGGCGCGGCGGTTTTTTTGCGCGCCTATAATCGTCGGCACAGTTCGCGGCGCGACACCGGGCGCGTCGTGCAGAACATACAACGACAAGGAGATCGCCGATGCACGCCGTCATGCAATCCAGCTCCGTTGCCTCGTCGCCGCGCGTGTGGCGCGCGGTGGTCGCCGCGTCGATCGGCAACGCGCTCGAGTGGTTCGATCTCGTCGTCTACGGCTTCTTCGCGGTCACGATCTCGAAGCTGTTCTTCCCGTCCGGCAACGACACCGTGTCGCTGCTGCTCACGCTCGGCACGTTCGGCGTGTCGTTCTTCATGCGCCCGCTCGGCGCGATCGTGCTGGGCGCGTACGCCGACCGCGCGGGCCGCAAGGCCGCGCTCACGCTGTCGATCCTGCTGATGATGGCCGGCACGCTGATCATTGCGGTGCTGCCGACCTACGGGACGATCGGCGTCGCGGCGCCGCTGATCCTCGTCGCCGCGCGGCTCATGCAGGGCTTCTCGGCCGGCGGCGAATTCGGCAGCGCGACCGCGTTCCTCGCCGAGCACGTGCCTGGCCGGCGCGGCTTCTTCGCGAGCTGGCAGGTCGCGAGCCAGGGGCTCACGACACTGCTCGCCGCCGGCTTCGGCACCGTGCTGAACGCGCAGCTCACAGCCGACCAGATGGCCGCGTGGGGCTGGCGCGTGCCGTTCTTTTTCGGGCTGCTGATCGGGCCCGTCGCGTACTACATCCGCTCGAAAGTCGACGAGACGCCCGAATTCCTCGCGGCCGAAAGCACCGCGAGCCCGTTGCGCGACACGCTCGCGTCGCACAAGGCCCGACTCGTCGCCGCGATGGGCGTGGTGGTGCTCGGCACCGTCGCGACCTATCTCGTGCTGTTCATGCCGACCTACGGCGTGAAGCAGCTCGGCCTCGCACCGTCCGCCGCGTTCGCGGCGATCCTCGTCGTCGGCGTGATCCAGATGGCGTTCGCGCCGCTCGTCGGCCACTGGTCGGATCGTTACGGCCGCGTGCGCGTGATGCTCGCGCCGGCGGTTGGCATCCTCGTGCTGATCTATCCGGCGTTCGCGTATCTGGTCGCGCATCCGGGCTTCGGCACGCTGATCGCGCTGCAAGTGCTGCTCGCGTTCCTGATGACCGGCTATTTCGCGGCGCTGCCGGGCTTGTTGTCCGAGGTGTTTCCGGTGCAGACGCGCACGACCGGGATGTCGCTCGCGTATAACGTCGCGGTGACGATTTTCGGCGGCTTCGGGCCGTTCATCATCGCGTGGCTGATCCGCGCGACCGGGATGAAGACCGCGCCGAGCTTCTACCTGATGTTCGCGGCCGTGCTGAGTCTCGCGGCGCTGATCGTGCTGCGCCGGCGGTTCGGGTTCCGGTGATCGGGCGCGCGGCGGCGCGTCAGCTGTCGCCGCGCTCGCAGACCGGCCGAGCCGGCATCAGTTGCGCGGGCGCGTCGATGGTCTGCACCGGCCGGCCGGCGAGCGCAGCGAGCGCCTGCTGCAACTGCCAGTCGGCGGCCGTGCCGAATTCGCGTTGCGGCAGCGCCGCGCTCTTCGCCGTATCGACCTTTGCGCGCGTTCGCTCGTCGCGCAGCTTCTGCCGCGCGGTGCGCACCTGCGCGAATGGATCGGGCGCCAGCCGGTCCGCATACGGCGCGCGGGCGAGATCGACTTCCCGGTACCACAGCAGCACGCCGTCGACGTCCGCGTCGCGGCGCGGCGGCACGAGCCAGTCCGGCACGACACCGTAGCCGTCCATCGGGCAGCCGTTCGGCCGCAGGTTGCGCGCGAACGTGAAATTGAGCCGCGTGCCGTCGATCAGGTCGACACCCGTCTGCGCCAGCCCCTTGCCGTAGGTCGGCATCCCGAGCAGCCGCGCGCGGCCGAGATCCTTCAGTGCGGCCGCGGTCGCTTCGGCGGCCGATGCGCTCTGGCCGTCGACGAGCACGACGAGCGGCACGGTACGCCACCAGTCGTCGGCCTGCAGCGGCGCAAGCGGATCCTGGCCGTGCATCACCGGCAGCTCGTAGTCGGGCCAGTTGGTCGTGAAGCGGCGGCGTTTCGTCCCGTCGCGTTCGAGCGTCACCATCGCGGTACGGTCGCGTCCGGCGAACAGCGCGGTGATGCCGATCGCCGCATTCAGCGCGCCGCCGCCGTTGATGCGCAGGTCCAGGATCACGCCTTTCACCGGCGGCCCCGCGCGGCGGGCGGCCTGCACCGCGTCGATGTAGCTGCCGACTGCAGGCTCCGGGAAGCTCGACAGCCGCGTGTAGAGGATGTCGCCGTCGAGCCGCTTCGCGGTCGCCGGATGCGGCCTGACGATCGCTCGCACCGGCGCGAAGGTCAGCGTGGCAGCGTCCGGGCCGCGCCGGACCGTGAGCTTCAGCGGCACGCCCGCGTCGCCCTTTGCGAGCTTCACGACTTCGCTGCTGTCGACGCCGACCACGCTCTGGCCGTTCATCGCGACGACGAGATCGTCGGGCCGCACGCCGGCCCGCTCGGCGGGCGCGTCGGGGATCACGTCGATGATGTGCATGCCGTCGGGCCGTGTCTCGAACACGATGCCGATGCCCGGCGTGCCGTCGCGTGCGCGGCGCTCGTCTTCGAGCTGTTGCAGGCGCTCCTTCGCGTTGAAGAAGCGAGCGTACGGCAGCGTCTTGATCCCGTCGTGCACGGTGGCGTCGAGCAACGCGCCGATGTCGACGTTGGTCAGGTGCTGCTTCTTCAGCACCTCGACGGCGGCCTTCAGTTCGCAGAGCTGCGGTTCCCAGTCGGGCGGGCAGGGTGACGGTTGCGGCGCGGCAGCAGGCGGGGAAGCGGGGGGCAGGGTTGCGGCGGGTACGGACGCGGGTTGCGCCCGGGCAGCCGATGCGCATGCAACGAACGCAGCCGCGGCGGCGGCACCGGTACTCCAGGCGACGATGCGACGAACGACACGTGTGGCAGGCATCATGAGACCGCGGCTTTGACGGGTGGCGTGGCGGGATGGTCACGCGATTGTAGCCGACGGCCCGTGCCGGCGCGCCGGGGGCAGCGGGCCGCGGCGCGCGCATGAAAAAAGGCCGGCCCACGCGGGACCGGCCTTCGGGTATCCGTCGAAACGGCGCGGCGCTTAAACCTGCGCGCCCGCGTTCGGATCGTCCGGATCGTGAGCGGCCTTCTTTTCCTTCAGCAGGTCTTCGCGCTTGATGCCGAGCCACATCGCGAGCGAGCCCGCGACGAACACCGACGAGTAGATACCGAACATGATGCCGACCGTCAGCGCGAGCGCGAAGTAGTGCAGCGTCGGGCCGCCGAAGAAGAACATCGACAGCACCATCATTTCCGTCGACGTGTGCGTGATGATCGTACGCGACATCGTGGTCGTGATCGCGTGGTTGATCACTTCCTGCACGTTCATCTTGCGTTCGCGGCGGAACGTTTCGCGGATCCGGTCGAAGATGACGACCGACTCGTTGACCGAGTAGCCGAGCACTGCGAGCACCGCCGCGAGCACCGCCAGCGAGAACTCCCACTGGAAGAACGCGAAGAAGCCGAGAATGATCACGACGTCGTGCAGGTTGGCGATCACGCCGGCGACCGCGTACTTCCATTCGAAGCGGAACGACAGGTAGATGACGATGCCGATCACGACGCACGCGAGCGCGAGCAGGCCGTCGGTCGCGAGCTCCCGGCCGACCTGCGGGCCGACGAACTCGACGCGCTGCAGCGTGACGTCCGGACTCTGCGCCTTCAGCGCGCTCATCACCTGGTCGCTCTGCTGCGCGGACGTGAGGCCCTGCTTCAGCTGCAGGCGGATCAGCACGTTGCGCGACGTGCCGAAGCTCTGCACCTGCGCGTCGGCGTAGCCGAGCTTGCCGAGCGTATCGCGCACGGGTTCGAGCTGCGCGGCCTGCGGGTACTGCACCTCGATCACCGTACCGCCGGTGAATTCGACGGACAGGTGCAGCCCGCGGTGGAACAGGAAGAACACGGCGGCGAGGAACGTGACCAGCGAGATCACGTTGAACACCAGCGCGTGCCGCATGAACGGAATGTCTTTACGGATGCGGAAAAATTCCATGGCTTCTTCTCCGGGGCCTTATTGGGTCGAGCCCGGTTTCTTCGGCGACACGCCGTGCTGCGCGCGATTGCGCAGCTGCGGCTTGCCGGCGCGCGGTGCGTTGCCCTTCGCGGGAGCGGCGAGCCTCGCGGCGCGTGCCGTGTCGGTCGATTCGTCCGCCGCGGCGAACGACGCGCCGGCAGCGGCGCCTTCCGGCTTCCACACCTGGCCGATCGCGAGCGACTTCAGCTTCTTGCGGCCGCCGTACCAGAGGTTGATGATCCCGCGCGAGAAGAACACCGCGGAGAACATCGACGTCAGGATGCCGAGGCAGTGCACGATCGCGAACGCGCGAACCGGGCCCGAGCCGAACGCGAGCAGCGCGAGGCCGGCGATCAGCGTCGTGACGTTCGAGTCGAGAATCGTCGCCCATGCATGCGCGTAGCCGGCCTGGATCGCGAGCTGCGGCGGCTGGCCCGCGCGCAGTTCTTCACGCACGCGTTCGTTGATCAGCACGTTCGAGTCGATCGCCATACCGAGCGCGAGCGCGATTGCGGCGATACCCGGCAGCGTCAGCGTCGCCTGCATCAGCGACAGCACCGCGACGAGCAGCAGCAGGTTCACCGACAGGCCGATCACCGACAC
Organism: Burkholderia sp. Bp9016; assembly: GCF_003857765.1. Lineage (NCBI taxonomy): Bacteria > Pseudomonadati > Pseudomonadota > Betaproteobacteria > Burkholderiales > Burkholderiaceae > Burkholderia > Burkholderia sp. Bp9016. Next base: position 74,542 of record NZ_QTPY01000007.1, on the reverse strand, counting down.
CACGCCGAACAGCATGTAGTACGCGATCATGAACACGGCAATAGCGCAGAAGCCCCAGATCACCGAGTGGACGCCCATCTTGATGTTGTCCGCGCCGAGGCTCGGGCCGATCGTGCGTTCCTCGATGATCTCCATCGGGGCGGCGAGCGAACCGGCGCGCAGCAGCAGCGCGAGGTCGGCGGCGGCCTGCGGCGTCGGCTGGCCCGTGATCTGGAAGCGGTCGCCGAGTTCCGACTGGATCGTCGCGACCGTCAGCACTTCGCCCTTGCCCTTCTCGAACAGCACCATCGCCATCGGCTTGCCGATGTTGTCGCGCGACACCGAGCGCACGGCGCGGCCACCGGCCGAGTCGAGGCGGATGTTGACCGACGGACGCTGGTGTTCGTCGAAGCCGGCCGACGCGTCGATAATGCGGTCGCCGGTGAAGATCACGTCCTTCTTCAGCAGCACGGGCACCTGGTTGCCCTGCGTGAACAGTTCGTCGCCCGGCGGCACCGGGTCGTTCGGGTTCGGGTGCGTGTTGAGCGGGTCGGCGAGACGCGCTTCGAGCGTTGCGGTGCGGCCGATGATGTCCTTCGCCTTCGCGGTGTCCTGCACGCCCGGCAGTTCGACGACGATGCGGTCGCTGCCTTGCTGCTGCAGGATCGGCTCGGACACGCCGAGTTCGTTCACGCGGTTGTGGAGCGTCGTCAGGTTCTGCTTGAGCGCGGCGTCCTCGACGGCCTTCTGCACGGCCGGCGTGAACGTGCCGACGACTTGCGTGCCGCCGCCGCCGGGCTGCGTCGCCCATTGCAGTTCGGTGACCGATGCGGCGAGCACCTTGCGGGCGTCGTCCGCCGTTTGCTGGTCGCTGAAGTTGACGACGACGGACTGGTCGACGCGGCTCACGCCGCCGTCGCGGATGTTCTTGTCACGCAGCAGCGTGCGGGCGTCGGACGCGTCGGAGTCGAGCTTCTTCGTGAGCGCGCCCGTCATGTCGACCTGGAGCAGGAAGTGCACACCGCCGCGCAGGTCGAGGCCGAGATACATCGGCAGCGCGTGCAGTGCGGTCAGCCAGCGCGGCGACGCGCTCTGCAGGTTCAGTGCGACGACGTACTGCGGATCGTTCGGGTCGGCGTTCAGCGACTTCTGCAGCAGATCCTTGACGCGCATCTGCGTATCGGTGTCCTTCACGCGCACGCGGATGTTCGCGTTGGACGCGGTGTTCTCGAAGGTGACGTCGTCCGGTTTGATCTGCGCGGAGGCGAGCGCGGATTCGACCTGGGTCAGCGTGGTCGAGTCGAGCTTGACCGTGGCCTTGCCGCTCGACACCTGCACCGCCGGCGCTTCGCCGAAGAAATTGGGCAATGTGTACAGAAGGCCGATGGCGAGCGCCACGACCATCACGACATATTTCCAGAGTGGATAACGATTCATGAGGGGGCCGAACGGGTGGTTGGCGTGAAAGCGTCGCGTCCGGCGCCGCGGCGGCCCGCTCTCTCAGGCAGGCACGGCGCGGGGAGCCGGACGCTCGGTGAAAGCCTTACAGCGACTTGATCGTGCCCTTCGGCAGAATGGTCGTGACAGCAGCCTTCTGCACGGTGATTTCGGTGCCTTCGGCGATTTCGACGCCGATGTAGCCTTCGCTGACCTTCGTCACCTTGCCGACGAGGCCGCCGCTCGTGACGACTTCGTCGCCCTTCGCCATGGCCGCGAGCATGTTGCGGTGTTCCTTCTGGCGCTTCATCTGCGGGCGGATCATGATGAAATACAGCACCGCGAACATCAGGATGAGCGGCAGGAAGCTCATCAGGCTCGATTCGGCGCCACCGGCACCTTGCGCGAAGGCATTGGAAATGAACGGCACGTTGGTCTCTCCGTAGGGGAAGATCGAAAAATAAGCCGGTTATTCTACCACCGGCCCCATGTGCAAACGGCGTGGCAAATGCGCTTTCGGATCAAGCTGTTAAAGCGCGAACCGGCACCGTCGCGACGCGTTTGGAAAGGCGATTGTAATATTCGGCGGTCGTGACCGGCACGTGGAACGCATTATTTAGTACGCGTCCTATGTGGCGGACCGCCGCGCGAGCCGCGGGCAGCGGGCCCGTCAGTCGACCCCTCTCGCGCGATCCTCCGCGAAGCGCTGGCGGAACGCGTCGAACGTGTGGGTTTCGATCGCGTCGCGCATTTCGCTCATCAGCTGCAGGTAGTAGTGCAGGTTGTGGATCGTGTTCAGCTGCGCGCCGAGGATTTCGCCGACGCGGTGCAGGTGGTGCAGGTAGCCGCGCGAGAAGTTCCGGCACGTGTAGCACGTGCAGGTGGAATCGAGCGGCTTCAGCGAGTTCTTGTGCGTCGCGTTGCGGATCTTCACGTCGCCGAAGCGCGTGAAGAGCCAGCCGTTGCGCGCATTGCGGGTCGGCATCACGCAGTCGAACATGTCGACGCCGTTCGCGACGCCCTCGACCAGATCCTCCGGCGTGCCGACGCCCATCAGGTAGTGCGGCTTGTTGGCCGGCAGCTTCGGGCCGACGTGCCGCAGCACGCGCATCATGTCTTCCTTCGGCTCGCCGACCGACAGCCCGCCGATCGCGAGGCCATGGAAGCCGAGTTCCGACAGGCCCGCGAGCGATTCGTCGCGCAGGTCCTCGAACATCCCGCCCTGGACGATCCCGAACAGCGCGTTCGGGTTGCCGAGCCGGTCGAACTCGTCGAGCGAGCGCTTCGCCCAGCGCAGCGACATGCGCATCGAGTCGGCCGCTTCCTTGTGCGTCGTCGGCACGCCGTTGGTGGCGTACGGCGTGCATTCGTCGAACTGCATCACGATGTCGGAGTTCAGCACCTTCTGGATCTGCATCGACACTTCCGGCGACAGGAACAGCTTGTCTCCGTTGATCGGCGACGCGAACGTGACGCCGTCCTCGGTGATCTTGCGCAGGTCGCCGAGCGAGAACACCTGGAAGCCGCCCGAGTCGGTCAGGATCGGCTTGTTCCAGCCCATGAAGCCGTGCAGCCCGCCGTGCGCATCGATCGTGTCGAGGCCGGGGCGCAGCCACAGGTGGAACGTGTTGCCGAGGATGATCTGGGCCTTGATCTCGTGCAACTCGCGCGGCTGGATCGCCTTCACGGTGCCATACGTGCCGACCGGCATGAAGATCGGCGTTTCGACCACGCCGTGGTTGAGCTTCACGCGGCCGCGGCGCGCATGGCCGTCGGTCGTCAGCAGTTCGAATTCGAGCCCGTTGGCGGGGCGGTCCTGCACGGGAGCGTGTGTATCGTGGGATGAACCTTCGGTCATCGCGTCATTCTCCTTGCTACCGGAAATGCTTTGCATGGGACCGGAGTATGCGCTAAAGCGCTGACTCCGGATCGACAAGTCCGGCGCATGTTGGAAGCGCCGCCGGCAAGCCGGCGGCGGGGAAAAGCGGATGCGCGCCATCGTAGCGCGCAGCGGGAAAACGGGTGTCGCGGCACGATGGCGGACGCGCGTGCGCGGGCCCTCGTGCCTGCCGCGCTTACGCGCCCGGCGCTTCCGGCGTGTCGCGTCGCGTGAGCAGCATCGCGTCGCCGTAGCTGAAGAAGCGGTAGCGCGCGTCGATCGCGTGCCGGTACGCGGCGCGGATCGTCTCGACGCCCGCGAACGCGGACACCAGCATCAGCAGCGTCGACTTCGGCAGGTGGAAGTTCGTGACGAGCCGGTCGACCACACGGAAACGGTAGCCGGGCGTGATGAAGATGTCGGTCTCGGCCTGTGTCGCCGCGAGCGGGCGGCCCGCTTCGTCGGCGCTGCGCGCCGCGGCTTCGAGCGCGCGCATCGACGTCGTGCCGACCGCGATCACGTTGCCGCCGCGCGCGCGGGTCGCGGCGATCTTGTCGACGAGCGATTGCGGCAGGTCGTACCACTCGCTGTGCATCTTGTGCTCGGCGATGTTCTCGACGCGCACCGGCTGGAACGTGCCGGCGCCCACGTGCAGCGTGAGCGTCGCGCGCTCGACGCCCATCGCGTCGAGCTTCTCCAGCAGCGGCTGGTCGAAATGGAGCCCGGCCGTGGGCGCGGCGACCGCGCCCGGGTTGCTCGCATAGACTGTCTGGTAGCGTGTCTCGTCGTTCGCGTCGGGGTCGTGCTCGATGTACGGCGGCAGCGGCAGGCGGCCGTACTGCTCGATCAGCGTGAGGCACGGCTCGGGGAAGTGCAGCGTGAAGAACGGCTCGACGCGCTCGCCGACCGTCACGTCGAACGCATCGGCGAGGCGCAGCGTCGTGCCGGCGCCGGGCGACTTGCTCGCGCGGATTTGCGCGAGCGCCGTGTGCGTGCCGGTCACGCGCTCGATCAGCACCTCGATCTTGCCGCCGCTGGCCTTCTGGCCGAAGAAGCGGGCCTTCAGCACCTTGGTATCGTTGAAGACGAGCAGGTCGCCGGGTGAGATGCACGACGGCAGCTCGGCGAAACGGCGGTCGACGAGGCGCGCGGGCTCGACGGTGCGATCCACCTCGAGCAGGCGGCTCGCGGTGCGATCGGGCAGCGCGGTTTGCGCAATCAGCTCGGGCGGCAGATTGAAATCGAAATCGGAAAGCGTGAACATGCGGGCTGGTTCGAAACGGCCGGCGGGCGCCGCCGACAGGGCGGAAACGCATAAATGGGGCGCGCGAGCCGCTATGATGGCGGGATGCGCGGCCTGGCCGGCGTCGTTCGTTCGGACGACGTGAAAGCCGCTATTGTACTTGTCTTGCGAAGCCCCCAGACGATCCGATGCCTGTGTCACCACGACGTTCCACCGCCGCCGTTGCAGATTCCGCCGATCCGTTCGACGCGGAGGATGCCGCGCTACCCGCGCGAGGCGCGGGGGAGCGCGGTTCCGTGGAGCGCGCGGAGCCGCGCAGTGCCGCACCGCGTCGCGCCGGCCCGAAGCGCGGTGCCGACGGGCGGCTCGCACAGCCGGCGGCCGTCGCGCCCGACGTCGAACCGGGCACGGGCGGCGACGAAGCGGACGCGTCCGGCGCATCCGGCACGAAACGCAAGAAGAAGCCGGCTGCCGACAAACCGGTGAAGACCGTCGACAAGCTCGCGAAGCTGGGCCTCACGCGCTCGATCGATCTCGTACTGCATCTGCCGATGCGTTACGAGGACGAAACCACGCTCACGCCGATCGGCGAACTGCTGCCCGGCGGCATCGCGCAGACCGAAGGCGTCGTGTTCGACAACGAGGTCGCGTACCGGCCGCGCCGCCAGCTCGTCGTGAAGATCCAGGATGACGACGGTGAGCATCTCGTGCTGCGGTTCCTGAATTTCTACGGCTCGCAGGTCAAGCAGATGGCCGTCGGCCAGCGGCTGCGCGTGCGCGGCGACGTGCGCGGCGGCTTCTTCGGGATGGAGATGGTGCATCCGGCGGTGCGCGTGGTCGAGGCCGACGCGCCGTTGCCGCAGGTGCTTACGCCGGTCTATCCGAGCACGGCGGGCGTGTCGCAGGCGTATCTGCGCAAGGCGATCGAGAATGCGGTCGAGCGTACGCCGCTGCCCGAGCTGCTGCCGCCGGAGATCGTGCGCGACTACCTGAAGCCGCTCGGCGTGCCGTCCCTCGAGCAGGCCGTGCGGATCCTGCATCACCCCGGCGTCGATTCGGACGAAGCCGCACTGATGGACGGCTCGCACCCGGCGTGGACGCGCATCAAGTTCGAGGAGCTGCTCGCGCAGCAGTTGTCGCTCAAGCGCGCCCACGAGGAGCGCCGCACGCGCGCCGCGCCCGCGATGCCGCGCCGCACCGCGAGCGACGCCGACGCGCTCACCACGCGCCTCTACGCGGCGCTGCCGTTCACGCTGACGGGCGCGCAGGCGCGCGTCGTCGACGAGATCGCGCACGACCTCACGCTCGCGCACCCGATGCAGCGGCTGTTGCAGGGCGATGTCGGCAGCGGCAAGACGGTCGTCGCGGCGCTGGCCGCCACGCAGGCGATCGATGCCGGCTACCAGGCCGCGCTGATGGCGCCGACCGAAATCCTCGCGGAGCAGCACGCGCGCAAGCTGCGCGCATGGCTCGAGCCGCTCGGCGTGACGGTCGCGTGGCTCGCGGGCAGCCTGAAGGCGAAGGACAAGCGCGCGGCGATCGAGGCCGCGGCGCTCGGCACCGCCCAGCTCGTGATCGGCACGCACGCGATTATCCAGGACACCGTCGAATTCGCGCGGCTCGGCCTCGTGATCGTCGACGAGCAGCATCGTTTCGGCGTCGAGCAGCGTCTCGCGCTGCGTGCGAAGGCGGCGAATGCGGCCAACGGCGCACGCGATTTCCAGCCGCACCAGTTGATGATGTCGGCCACGCCGATCCCGCGCACGCTCGCGATGACGTATTACGCGGATCTCGAGGTGTCGACGATCGACGAGCTGCCGCCGGGCCGCACGCCGGTGCTGACGCGCCTCGTCGGCGACGCGCGGCGCGAAGAGGTGATCGCCCGCGTGCGCGAAGCCGCGCTGACCGGCCGCCAGGTGTACTGGGTGTGTCCGCTGATCGAGGAGAGCGAGACGCTGCAGTTGCAGACCGCCGTCGAGACCTACGAGACGCTGGCCGCCGCACTGCCCGAACTGAAGGTCGGCCTCGTGCACGGCCGCTTGTCGCCGGCCGACAAGGCGGCGGTGATGGAAGCGTTCACGCGCAACGAGGTCCAGCTGCTGGTCGCGACGACCGTGATCGAAGTCGGCGTCGACGTGCCGAACGCATCGTTGATGGTGATCGAGCACGCGGAGCGCTTCGGCCTCGCGCAGTTGCACCAGTTGCGCGGCCGCGTCGGGCGCGGTACCGCGGCGTCGGTGTGCGTGCTGCTGTACACCGGTCCGCTGTCGCTCACGGGCCGCGAACGGCTGAAGACGATGCGCGAGACGACCGACGGCTTCGAGATCGCGCGGCGCGACCTCGAAATCCGCGGCCCCGGCGAATTCCTCGGCGCGCGCCAGTCGGGCGCGGCGATGCTGCGCTTCGCGAACCTCGAAACCGATGGCTGGCTGATCGACCCGGCCCGCGATGCCGCGTCGCGGCTGATTGCCGCGTATCCCGACATCGTCACGCAGCATCTCGCGCGCTGGCTCGGCGCGCGCGAGCAGTATCTGAAGGCCTGATTCGCCCATTCAGGGTTGGATCCGCGCCGCCGGCGGGCGTATCCCGATGCAGAGAAACTTGGCGAACCGGTGTCAGTAGGTGTATAAATTAAACCTATCGCCTGTATATCCCTGATTGACCCACAATGACGCTGACTGAATTGAAATACATCGTCGCGGTCGCGCGCGAGCGGCATTTCGGCCGCGCGGCCGAAGCATGCTTCGTGAGCCAGCCGACGCTTTCGGTGGCGATCAAGAAGCTGGAAGACGAGCTCAACGTGCAGATTTTCGAGCGCGGCGCGAGCGAGGTGAGCGTGACGCCGATCGGCGACCAGATCGTCACCCAGGCGCAGCGCGTGCTCGAGCAGACCTTCGCGATCAAGGAGATCGCGAAGCAGGGCAAGGATCCGCTCGTCGGCCCGTTCCGTCTCGGCGTGATCTATACGATCGGGCCGTACCTGCTGCCGACGCTCGTCAAGCAGATGATCCAGCGTGTGCCGCAGATGCCGTTGATGCTGCAGGAGAACTACACGCTGAAGCTGCTCGAACTGCTGAAGCAGGGCGAGATCGACGCCGCGATCATGGCGCTGCCGTTCCCCGAAACCGGCCTGATGGTGCGGCCGCTGTACGACGAGCCGTTTGTCGTCGCGCTGCCGGCAGGACATCCGTGGGAGAAGCGCGAGGAGATCGACGCCGAGGATCTGAAGCAGGAAACCATGCTGCTGCTCGGCAACGGCCACTGCTTCCGCGATCACGTGCTCGGCGTGTGCCCGGAGTTGATGCGTTTCTCGCAGACGGCCGACGGCATCCAGAAGACCTTCGAAGGCTCGTCGCTCGAGACGATTCGCCACATGGTCGCGAGCGGCGTCGGCATCACGGTGCTGCCGCGCATGTCGGTCGCCGAGATCGGCCCGCGCGCGAACGGCCCCGATGCCGAGCTGTTGTCGTACGTGCCGTTCAACGAACCGGTGCCCGATCGCCGGGTCGTGCTGGTTTGGCGCAAGAGCTTCACGCGGATGCCGGCGATCGACGCGATCAGCGAGGCGATCGCCGCGTGCGATCTGCCGGGCGTCGCGAAGCTCGACATGCCGGCGACGATGAACTGACCCTGACCGGGCACGGCGAGTACCAAGGCCGGCCGGTGAACGGGGTCTTGCGACCCCGTTTATTTTTCCCTATCGCATAGATGAAATTAATTAAATTCAAATATTCGATAGATGAACATAGAATCTTCCATATGGATCGGCGTTGCAGCGAAGGCCGATCCGCACGCTGAATGCAAGCGTCAAAGGAGGATGTCATGATGCGGTCGGTATTGCAGCACGCGCAGCGGAACATCCCGTCGCGCGACGAGGTCGTAAATCGAGCCAGGGCCGCGGCCCGCAGCCTGCGCCCGATTGCGTTCGCGTATCTGGCGGATCGTGTGTATGGCGGATGAGTGCCGCCGCACGCCGGTCCCGTGTTCCCCCGATTCACCCGCGATCCAGCCATGAGGGAGCCTTGCATGTCCGAAGTCACGAAACCCGCACCGAAGGCCGCGCCTGACACCCCGTAGCACGACAGGACCAACCTGTTCCGTTTCACCCCCGCAATGCTCCACGAACCGTGCCACGGCACGTGGGGGCCTACGAGCAAGCAAAGGAGAAAAAGCATGTCGACCGAATCGAAATGTCCGTTCAACCATACGGCGGCCGGCGGCACGTCGAATCAGGACTGGTGGCCGAATCAGCTGAACCTGAACATCCTGCACCGGCATTCGGCGTTGTCCGACCCGATGGACAAGGATTTCGACTACGCCGAGGCGTTCAAGAAGCTGGACCTTGCGGCGGTGAAGCGGGATCTGCATGCGCTGATGACTACGTCGCAGGACTGGTGGCCGGCCGACTTCGGCCACTACGGCGGCCTGTTCGTCCGCATGGCATGGCACAGCGCCGGCACGTACCGGATCGCCGACGGCCGCGGCGGCGCGGGCGGCGGGCAACAGCGCTTCGCGCCGCTCAACAGCTGGCCGGACAACGTGAGCCTCGACAAGGCGCGCCGGCTGCTGTGGCCGATCAAGCAGAAGTACGGCCGCAACATCTCGTGGGCCGACCTGCTGATCCTGACCGGCAACGTCGCGCTCGAATCGATGGGCTTCAAGACCTTCGGTTACGCAGGCGGCCGCGTCGACACGTGGGAGCCGGACGACGTCTACTGGGGTTCGGAAAAGATCTGGCTGGAACTGAGCGGCGGCCCGAACAGCCGTTACTCCGGCGACCGCAATCTCGAAAACCCGCTCGCCGCCGTGCAGATGGGCCTCATTTACGTGAACCCGGAAGGCCCGGACGGCAATCCCGACCCGGTCGCCGCGGCGCGCGACATCCGCGAGACGTTTGCGCGGATGGCGATGAACGACGAAGAGACGGTCGCGCTGATCGCGGGCGGCCATACGTTCGGCAAGACGCACGGCGCCGGTCCGGCGTCGAACGTCGGCCCCGAGCCGGAAGCCGCAGGCCTCGAAGAGCAGGGTCTCGGCTGGAAGAGCACGTTTGGCACGGGCAAGGGCAAGGACGCGATCACGAGCGGTCTCGAAGTCACGTGGACGTCGACGCCGACGAAGTGGAGCAACGACTTCTTCAAGCACCTGTTCAGCTACGAATGGGAACTGACGAAGAGCCCGGCCGGCGCGCACCAGTGGGTCGCGAAGGGCGCCGACGAGGTGATTCCGGATGCGTTCGATTCGTCGAAGAAGCATCGCCCGACGATGTTGACGACCGACCTGTCGCTGCGTTTCGACCCGGCCTACGAGAAGATCTCGCGCCGCTTCTACGAGAACCCGGCCGAGTTCGCCGATGCGTTCGCGCGCGCCTGGTTCAAGCTCACGCACCGCGACATGGGTCCGCGTACGCGTTATCTCGGCCCGGAAGTGCCGGCCGAGCATCTGCTGTGGCAAGACCCGGTCCCGGCCGTCGACCACAAGCTGATCGATGATGCCGACGTCGCGGCGCTGAAGGCGCAGATTCTCGCGACGGGGCTGACCGTGTCGCAGCTCGTGTCGACCGCGTGGGCGTCGGCCTCGACGTTCCGCGGTTCGGACAAGCGCGGCGGCGCGAACGGTGCGCGCATCCGCCTCGCGCCGCAGAAGGACTGGGAAGTGAACCAGCCCGCGCAGCTCGCGACGGTGCTCGAGAAGCTCGAAGGCGTGCAGAAAGCGTTCAACGACGCGCAGACGGGCGGCAAGAAGGTGTCGCTCGCCGACCTGATCGTGCTGGCCGGTGCGGCCGGTGTCGAACAGGCCGCGAAGCACGCGGGCGTCGCGGTGACGGTGCCGTTCGCAGCGGGCCGGACGGACGCATCGCAGGAGCAGACCGACGTCGAAGCGATGGCCGTGCTCGAGCCGGTGGCGGACGGTTTCCGCAACTACCTGAAGCACGCGTACAAGACCCCGGCCGAAGCGTTGCTGGTCGACAAGGCGCAGTTGCTGACGCTGAGCGGGCCGGAGCTGACGGTGCTCGTCGGTGGCCTGCGTGTGCTCGGCGCGAACGTCGGCGAATCGAAGCATGGCGTGTTCACCGATCGTCCGGGCGCGCTGACCAACGACTTCTTTGTGAACCTGCTCGACATGGGTACGGAGTGGAAGCCGGTGTCGGCCGCGAACGACGTGTTCGAGGGGCGCGACCGCGCGACGGGTCAGGTGAAGTGGACCGGCACGCGCGTCGACCTGATCTTCGGCTCGCACTCGCAGCTGCGTGCGCTCGCCGAGGTGTACGGCAGCGCGGACGCGAACGAGAAGTTCGTGCGCGATTTCGTCGCGGCCTGGAACAAGGTGATGAACCTCGACCGCTTCGACCTCGCGTGAATGTCGCGATGCGGTAGTGCAGTCACGTTGTAACGTGAAACGGCCGGTCGCACGACCGGCCGTTTTTTCTTCCACTGTTTCTTGAAGGAGTGACGACCATGACGCAAATGATGCTGCACATGCGTGCCGCGGCTGCGGCGCCCATCCTGCGATCCCCGGGTGAGCTGGCGCGGCGCATCGTCGGTTTCGCGATCGTCATCGGCGGCGCCGCGGAGCTGATTGCGCATGCGCTGCACGCGATTGCGCCGCTTTCCGGCGGCTGAGCGCGGCGATCGCCCCGCCGGCCCGCCACGCCGGACTGGCAAGTCGCGAACGAATGCCGCGCGACGCGGCACGCGGATTGCTCGACGCATTTTCGCCGGTTCAACATTTCGAATGAGGAGTCCCGAAGATGGCCAAGAAAGGCAACGCAACGCAGATCAACATCGGCATCAGCGACAAGGACCGCAGGAAGATCGCGGACGGCCTGTCACGCCTGCTGGCCGATACGTTTTCGCTGTACCTGAAGACCCACAATTTTCACTGGAACGTCACGGGTCCGATGTTCAACACGCTGCACCTGATGTTCGAAGAGCAGTACAACGAACTGTGGCTCGCGGTTGATCTGGTCGCGGAGCGCATTCGCACGCTCGGCGTCGTTGCACCCGGCACGTTCGCGGATTTCGCGAAGCTGTCGTCGGTGCCGGAAGCGAACGGCGTACCGGCAGCCGAAGAGATGATCCGCCAACTCGTCGAAGGGCACGAGACGGTCGTGCGCACCGCGCGCGAAATCTTCCCGGTCGCCGACGCGGCGAGCGACGAGCCGACCGCCGACCTGCTGACGCAGCGCCTGCAGACGCATGAAAAGACCGCGTGGATGCTGCGGTCGCTGCTCGCGTAAGCCCGCGCCGTCCGGCCGCGATGCGCGGCCGGACGGCGCGGCGCGGGCCCCTTCAACACTCAAGCCCGGGCCGGCTTGCATTCCGGCCGCGCACACGCTGCGCCGCAGGCCATCTGTCCCTTGATCGACCCGTACCGCGGACGGTCCGCGCGCGGCGGCTTCAAGGGACTCCAATGGGTCTCAAGGGGTCTCACCGGGCCTCCGGCGGCTCATGCGGGCCCGGCGGCAACCGGGCGCGAGCCGTGTCGACATGACGCGAACCACCGCTCGGCTCTAAAATGCCGGGATTATCTTCCCGGTGCTTCACCATGCTTGCCCGCTTCCCCCTGTACCTGCGGCTCGTCCGGATGGACAAGCCGATCGGCAGCCTGCTGCTGCTGTGGCCGACGCTCAACGCACTGTGGATCGCGTCGGACGGCCATCCGCGCTGGTCGCTGCTCGTGATCTTCGCACTCGGCACGCTGCTGATGCGCTCGGCCGGCTGCGCGATGAACGATTACGCCGACCGCGATTTCGACCGCCACGTGAAGCGCACGGCCGACCGGCCGCTGACGTCGGGCAAGATTCGCGCATGGGAAGCCGTCGCGATCGCGGTGGTGCTGTCGTTCATCGCGTTCCTGCTGATCCTGCCGCTCAATACGCTGACGAAAGAGCTGTCGGTGGTCGCGCTGTTCGTCGCCGGCTCGTATCCGTTCATGAAGCGCTTCTTCGCGATTCCCCAGGCGTATCTCGGCATCGCGTTCGGCTTCGGCATTCCGATGGCGTTCGCGGCCGTGCAGGACACGGTGCCCACGCTTGCGTGGGTGATGCTGATCGCGAACATTTTCTGGTCGGTCGCGTACGACACCGAATACGCGATGGTCGATCGCGACGACGACATCAAGATCGGCATTCGCACGTCCGCGCTGACGTTCGGCCGCTTCGACGTCGTGGCCGTGATGGCCTGCTATGCGGCGACGCTCGGCATCTACGTGTGGATCGGCGTGACGCTCGGCTTCGGGCTCGCGTACTGGGCCGGCTGGGCCGCGGCGGTCGGCTGCGCGCTGTATCACTACACGCTGATCAAGGACCGCGAGCGGATGCCGTGCTTCGCGGCATTCCGGCACAACAACTGGCTCGGCGGCGCGCTGTTCGCGGGAATCGCCGCGCATTACCTGCTGACGGGCATGGCAGGCAACTGACGCGGCCCCGCGCCGCGCGCAGCCAACAAAAAAGCAGCCTTGGGCTGCTTTTTTGTTGGCGCTGCCGGGCGAGCCCGGCGGACGTCGTAACGCTTATGCGCGACCGAGTTCGTCGCCCATTTCCTTCGCGCGCGCTTCGGCTGCGAGCGCGCCGCGCACGATCGCTTCCTTCACGCCCTGCGCATCGAACGATGCGAGCGCGGCGGCCGTCGTGCCGCCCTTCGACGTCACGCGCTCGCGCAGCACGCTCGCCGGCTCGCCCGATTGCGCGGCGAGTTGCGCGGCGCCCGTGAACGTCGCGACCGCGAGCGCGCGGCCCTGTTCGTCGTTCATGCCGAGACGGCGTGCGGCTTCCTGCAGCGCTTCGATGAAATAGAACACGTAGGCCGGGCCGCTGCCCGAGATCGCCGTGACCGCGTCGAGTTGCGCTTCGTCGTCGAACCATACGATCTCGCCGACCGCGCCGAGCACGTTCGATGCGAGTTCGCGACCGGCCGGGTCGACGCCCGGCAGCGCGGCGAGACCCGTCACGCCCATGCCGACCAGCGCGGGCGTGTTCGGCATCGTGCGCACGACGCGGGCGTAGTCGCCGAGCCAGCGGGCGAGATCGGTGGCGCGGATGCCGGCTGCGATGCTGATCACGAGCTGCGACTTCAGATGCGGTGCGAGCGCCTGCGCGACGTCCTTCAGCACTTGCGGCTTCACCGCGAGCACGATCGCGTCGTACTCCGCGAGCGTCGCGTCGACGGCCGCGCCGGTGCGGATGCCGAATTGCTGCGCGGCGCGCGCGCGGACGTCTTCGTTGACGTCGATGGCATACAGGCCGTCAGCGGCCACACCGCGTTTGATCAGGCCGCCGATCAGGGCCGCGGCCATGTTGCCGCCGCCGATGAATGCGATTTTCATGATGTCGAATTGAGCGAGTAGGTGAACGGAAAAGAGCGTGGGGTTCAGTGCGAATAGTCGCGCGCGCCGAAGATCGCGGTGCCCACGCGCACGATCGTCGCGCCTTCGAGCACGGCCGCTTCGAGATCGGCGGACATGCCCATCGACAACGTATCGAGCGGCAGCCCGTCGGCGCGCAGCGTGTCGAACAGCGCGCGCAGCGCGCGATGCGGCGCGCGTTGCGCGTCGGTGTCGCCCGCCGGTTCGGGAATCGCCATCAGGCCGCGCAGGCGCAAGGTTGGCAGCGCGGCGACCGCGCGCGCGACGTCGGCGACCTCGGCCGGCGCGACGCCGCTCTTCGACGCCTCGCCGCTGATGTTCACCTGCACGCACACGTTCAGCGGCGGCAGGTGAGCGGGGCGCTGTTCGGCGAGGCGCTGCGCGATCTTCAGCCGGTCGACCGAATGAACCCAGTCGAAGCGCTCGGCTACGGGGCGCGTCTTGTTCGATTGCAGCGGCCCGATGAAATGCCATTCGAGTGCGGCGCGCAGGTCGGCGAGCGCGTCGATCTTGTCGATCGATTCCTGCACGTAGTTCTCGCCGAACGCGCGTTGTCCGGCCGCATGCGCGGCGCGCACGTCGTCGGCGGGAAACGTCTTCGATACGGCGAGCAGCGAGACGGTGGCGGGATCGCGGCCGGCCGCGCGGGCGGCGTCGGCGATGCGGCGATGAACGGATTCGAGACGGGCGGCGAAATCGGGCATGACGGACACGGAGGCTGGCACGGGAAGCGAATGCGGCACGGCACGCACCGCATCGATCCGACCATTATACGGACGGGGCGCCCGGCGGGGCCGGCCGTCCGCGCTAGCCGTACAGCAGATGCTCGACGAGCTGGATCCAGTGCGCGACCGGAATCTGCGTGCCGCTTTGCAGGTGCGCGATGCAGCCGATGTTGCCGGACACGATCATCTGCGGCTCGAGCGCCTGGAGCTTCAGCAGCTTCTGCTTGCGCAGCCGGTACGACAGCGATGGCTGGGTCAGCGAATACGTGCCCGCGGAACCGCAGCACAGATGGCTGTCGGCCGGCAGCCGCACATCGATGCCGAGCGTCTCGAGCAGGCGCTCGACCTTGCCGCGCGACTGCTGGCCGTGTTGCAGCGTGCACGGCGGGTGGTACGCAACGGTGTGGATCGCGCGGCGCCGCGCGAGCGTCGCGATCTCGGCCTCGAACGCCAGCAGCACGTCCGAGATGTCGCGCGTGAGCGCGACGATGCGCTGCGCCTTCTCCGCGTAGGCCGGATCGTCGCGCAGCAGGTGCGCGTATTCGAGCACCGTCGCGCCGCAGCCCGATGCGTTCATCACGATCGCCTCGGCGCCTTGCTCGACATGCGGCCACCACGCGTCGATGTTGCGACGCGCGTCGGCGAGCGCTTCGTCGTGATAGTTCAGGTGCAGGCGGATCGCGCCGCAGCAGCCCGCGTCGGGCGCGACGATCGTCTCGACGCCGAGTGCATCGAGCACGCGCGCGGTCGCGATGTTGATGTTCGGCAGCATCGACGGCTGTACGCAGCCGCCGAGCATCAGCATCTTGCGCGGATGCGTGCGCTGCGGCCATTCGAGCAGCCGCGTGCGCGGCGGCACCTTGTCGCGTAGCCGTTTCGGCAGCAGCGGCCGCACGTGCTGGCCGAGCCGCATCACGGGGGAGAACAGCGCTGCGTTCGGCACGAGGCTCGCGAGCACGCGGCGCACGAGCCGCTGCTGCACGGGGCGCTCGACCTGCGCCTCGACGTGCTTGCGGCCGATCTCGACGAGGCGGCCGTACTGGACGCCCGACGGGCAGGTCGTCTCGCAGCTGCGACACGTGAGGCAGCGATCGAGGTGCTGCTGCGTGCTGCGCGTGACGGGCGCGCCTTCGACCATCTGCTTGATCAGGTAGATGCGCCCGCGCGGGCCGTCGAGTTCGTCGCCGAGCAACTGGTAGGTCGGGCACGTCGCGGTGCAGAATCCGCAATGCACGCACTTGCGCAGGATCGCGTCGGCCTCGTCGCCGTCGGGCGTGTTGCGGATGAAATCGGCGAGGTTGGTTTGCATCGCTCAGGGCTCAGAGATCCGGGTAAAGCCGGCTGCGGTTGAAGATGCGCGCGGGATCGAACGCGGCTTTCAGTCCGCGATGGATTTTCATCAGCGGCGCGGGCAGCGGCGTGAACACGCCCGCGCTACGGTCATACGAATCGCCGGCGCGGAACAGCGTCGCATGGCCGCCGGCCTGCTTCGCGCTCATGCGCACCGTCTGCGCATCGGCGTCGGTGATCCACCAGCGCTGCGCGCCGCCCCATTCCATCAGCTGGGTGCCGGGCAGGTGCATCGGTTCGGTGATCGACGGCAGCGACAGGCGCCACAGCGCGTAGCCGGGCGGAATGCCGTTGAAGAACGGGTCGGTGTGTTCGCGCAGGCCGGCCCAGAAACGCTCGGCCTCGACCGCGTCGACGACTTCGCCGCCGAGCAGCGTCTTCGCGGATTTCACGGCGGCCTCGGCACCCGACAGGCGCAGCACGAGCGTGCCGTTGCGCCAGCCGCTCGCGCTCACGGGCAGCGGATGCCCACCCCATTCGTTGAGCTTGCGCACCGCATCGGTCGCGGTCATCTCGAACTTCAGCGTGACTTCGGCGACCGGCACCGGCAGCACCTTGATCGACAGGTCGAGCATCAGCCCGAGCGTGCCGAGCGAGCCGGCCATCAGCCGCGATACGTCGTAGCCGGCGACGTTTTTCACGACTTGTCCGCCGAAGCGCAGCAGTTCGCCGCGCCCGTTCATCAGCGTGACGCCGAGCACGAAATCGCGCGGTGCGCCGCAGGTCGCGCGGCGCGGACCCGCGAGGCCGGCCGCGACGCAGCCGCCGACGGTGGCCGCGCGGCCGAAGTGCGGCGGCTCGAACGGCAGCATCTGGCCGCACTCGGCGAGGACGGTTTCAAGCTGCGCGAGCGGCGTGCCCGCGCGGACCGTGACGACGAGTTCGGCCGGGTCGTACGACACGATGCCCTGAAACGCACGCGTGTCGAGTATTTCGCCGTCCAGCGCCTGGCCGTACCAGTCCTTGGTGCCGCCGCCGCGAATCCGCAGCGGCCGGCCGTCGGCACTGGCCGCCCGGATGCGCTCGGCCCATCCGGCGACGATGTCGTCCTCTTCCATGTTCTGTTGCTGCCTCGTTGTTGTCCGGTCGATTGTACCGGGGTGGCGCGAATGCACATCGCGACTATCCCTAAGCTCGGTATAACGAAGGCATGCAGCCGCCGCTGCGCGCACGGCCGGCGCGGGCAGGGCGGTACGTCGCGGCCCGCGCACCGCGCGGCGCTCTCAGGAAAACACCGGGCCGCCCTCAAAGCTTTCGGCCCCGAAGGAAGTCCCCTCGGGCGCCCGGCGCGAAGCGACGGGTTCGGGGGCGCTCAGAAGCGCGGCAGGTCCGGATGCGGCAGCAGTCCGCCGCGCACGTGCTGCCGGCCATATTCGGCGCAGCGCGCGCGAGTCGGGATCCCCTTGTCGGGATTGAGCAGCCCGGCCGGATCGAAGGCGCGCTTGACCGCGAAGAACGCGTCGCGCTCCTGCGGCGAGAACTGTACGCACATCGAATTGAGCTTTTCGATGCCGACGCCGTGCTCGCCCGTCACGCTGCCGCCGAATTCCACGCAGCATTCGAGGATTTCGGCGCCGAACTGCTCGGCGCGGTGCAGCTCGTCCGGGTCGTTCGCGTTGTAGAGGATCAGCGGATGCATGTTGCCGTCGCCCGCGTGGAACACGTTGATGCAGCGCAGCCCGTAGCGCGTTTCGAGCTGTTCGATGCGCGCGAGCAGCGGGCCGATCGCGCGACGCGGCACGGTGCCGTCCATGCAGTAATAGTCGGCGGAAATGCGCCCGGCGGCTGGGAACGCGTTCTTGCGGCCCGACCAGTAGCGCAGCCGCTCGCTTTCGTTGCGCGACACCTGGATGCGCGTCGCGCCGTGCTCGCGCAGCACGGCCGTCATGCGGACGATCTCTTCGGCGACTTCTTCCGGCGTGCCGTCCGATTCGCATAGCAGGATCGCCTTCGCGTCGAGGTCGTAGCCCGCGTGCGTGAACGCCTCGACCGCCTGGGTGGCCGGCTTGTCCATCATTTCGAGCCCGGCCGGGATGATGCCCGACGCGATGATCGCGGCGACCGCCTCGCCGCCCTTGACGACGTCGTCGAAGCTCGCCATCACGAGTTGCGCGGTCTGCGGCTTCGGGATCAGCTTCACCGTCACTTCGGTGACGATCGCGAACATCCCTTCGCTGCCGATCATCACCGCGAGCAGGTCGAGGCCCGGCATGTCGAGCCCGAGCGAGCCGAATTCGACGATCTCGCCGTCGATCGTGACCGCGCGCACGCGCATCACGTTGTGCACGGTCAGCCCGTATTTCAGGCAGTGCACGCCGCCGGAATTTTCCGCGACGTTGCCGCCGATCGTGCAGGCGATCTGCGACGACGGATCGGGCGCGTAGTACAGCCCGTAAGGTGCGGAGGCTTCCGAAATCGCGAGGTTGCGCACGCCGGGCTGCACGGTCGCCGTGCGTGCGTACGGGTCGACTTCGACGATGCGCGTGAAGCGCGCAAGCGACAGCACGACGCCGTTCGCGATCGGTAGCGCGCCGCCCGACAGGCTCGTGCCCGCGCCGCGCGGCACGATCGGCACTTCCATTCGGCGGCAGATCTGCACGATCCGCTGCACCTGCGATTCGGTTTCCGGCAGCGCGACCGCGAGCGGTAGCCGGCGGTAGGCGGACAGGCCGTCGCATTCGTACGGCGCGGTGTCTTCGTCGCGATACAGCAGGCAATGCGTCGGCAGCACGGCCATCAGCGCCTGCACGACTTCGCGCTGGCGCTGCGCGCGCGTCGCGCTCGACAGTTCGACGGAAGCGTTCATGGGGTCTCCTGCGGGAAGCGCAGCGTCACGCTGCGCTGCCATCTCAACACGTGAAGATCTTGCCGGGATTCATCAGATTGCGCGGATCGAGCGCGAGCTTGATCGCGCGCATGACGTCGATCGCGTTGTCGCCGTGCTCCTTCGGCAGGAAGCGCATCTTGTGCAGCCCGACGCCGTGTTCGCCCGTACAGGTGCCGCCCAGACGCAGCGCGCGCTCGACGATCCGGTCGTTGATGCGTTCGGCTTCGTCGATTTCCTCGGGTTTGTCGGGATCGATCAGGATCGCGACGTGGAAATTGCCGTCGCCGACGTGGCCGACGATCGGGCAGGGCAGCGACGATGCGCGCAGGTCGGCTTCGGTCTCCTCGACGCACGCGGCGAGCTGCGAAATCGGCACGCACACGTCGGTCGTCACCGCGCGGCAGCCGGGTTTGAGCTGCAGCATCGCGAAATACGCGTTGTGACGCGCGGCCCAGAGCCGCGTGCGATCTTCGGGGCGGGTCGCCCATTCGAAGCCCTGGCCGTTGTTCTGGCCCGCGAGCGCCTGTACGAGCTCGGCCTGTTCCTTCACGCCGGCTTCGGTGCCGTGGAATTCGAAGAACAGCGTCGGCGCTTCGGTGAGCGTGAGGTTCGAGTGGCGGTTGATCGAGCGCACGGCGAGCGAGTCGACGAATTCGACGCGCGCGATCGGCACCCCGATCTGGATCGTCTCGATCACGGTGCGCACCGCGTCGCCCATCGTCGGGAACGTGCAGATCGCGGCCGATACGGCTTCGGGCAGCGGATGCAGGCGCAGCGTGATCTCGGCGATCACGCCGAGCGTGCCCTCGGAGCCGACGAACAGGCGCGTGAGGTCGTAGCCGGCCGACGACTTGCGCGCGCGCGAACCCGTCTTCACGACGCGGCCGTCGGCGAGCACGGCGGTCAGCCCGAGCACGTTCTCGCGCATCGTCCCGTAGCGCACGGCGTTGGTGCCCGATGCTCGGGTCGCGGTCATCCCGCCGATGCTGGCGTCGGCGCCCGGATCGATCGGAAAGAACAGGCCGGTGTCGCGCAGCGCCTCGTTGAGCGCCTTGCGCGTGATGCCCGGTTCGACCGTCACGGTCAGGTCTTCGGCGTTGATCGACAGCACGCGGTTCATCTCCGACAGGTCGAGCGACACGCCGCCGCGCACGGCGAGCAGGTGGCCTTCGAGCGACGAGCCGGCGCCGTACGGGATCAGCGGCACGCCGTAGAGCGCGCACAGCGACACGACCTGCTGGATTTCATCGGCGCTGTGCGCGAACACGACGGCGTCGGGCAGTTGCGGATCGAACGGCGATTCGTCGCGGCCGTGATGGGCGCGCACGGCGTCGGCGGTCGACACGCGCTCGCCGAAGGCGGCGCGCAGCGCATCGAGCATCGCGGGCGGGAGGGGGCGGCGCGTGGCGGCCGGCGTGGCGGGATGATTCACGTATGTCTCCTTGGCGGGGCGCGGTTGGCGCTGTTGCGCCGGCCACGCGCCCATGCTTCGCGATCGACCGGACCCGGCACGTCGCGCCTGCCCGATCCCGCACATCGATCGCTTGTATGACGGATGCCGCAGCGACGCGGCGTCGGCTCATTCTACGCTGCAACGTCCGCTGCGGCCCCCGCCGCGGGCTGCGATAATCGCGTTCCAACGCAACCGGGCCGCATCGCGGCCGCGCACGAGAGGACATTCGCATGGGCAACCGCTTGAGCAAGATCGCCACGCGCACGGGCGACGATGGCACCACCGGCCTCGGCGACGGGCGCCGCATCGGCAAGGACAACGCGCGGATCGCCGCGATCGGCGACGTCGACGAACTGAACTCGAACCTCGGCGTGCTGCTCGCCGAGCCGCTGCCGGACGACGTGCGCACGGCGCTCGTCACGATCCAGCACGACCTGTTCGATCTGGGCGGCGAGCTGTGCATTCCCGGCCATACGGTGCTGGACGACACGCACCTCGCACGCCTCGACCGGTGGCTGGCCGACTACAACGCGACGCTGCCGCCGCTGAAGGAATTCATCCTGCCGGCCGGCTCGCGCGCGGCGTCGCTCGCGCACGTGTGCCGGACGGTGTGCCGCCGCGCGGAGCGCTCGATCGTCGCGCTCGGTCGCACCGACACGCTCAATGATGCGCCGCGGCGTTACGTGAACCGGCTGTCGGATCTGCTGTTCGTGCTGGCGCGCGTGCTGAACCGCGCGGGTGGCGGCTCGGACGTGCTGTGGGAGCGCGGACGCGTGCGCTGACGCGCGGTGTCGCTTTTCCGCACTGCGACAATTTGCCCGAGGAGCGTCGATCGTTAAACATGTATCGTATGTGCATGTTTAACGGAGAACGAACATGACCCATATCACCGCTGACCAGATGGCCCGTGTGAAGGCCACCGCCCCCGTCCTCGCCGAGCACGGTGCGACGATCACGAAGCATTTCTACCAGCGCATGTTCGCGCGTCATCCGGAACTGAAGAACCTGTTCAACCAGACGCACCAGAAGACCGGCAGCCAGCCCGAAACGCTCGCGAAGGCCGTCTACGCCTATGCAGCGAACATCGACAACCTCGGCGTGCTGGGCGGCGCGGTGTCGCGCATCTCGCACAAGCACGCGAGCCTCAACATCCGCCCGGAGCATTACCCGATCGTCGGCGAGAACCTGCTCGCGTCGATCGTCGAGGTGCTCGGCGACGCGGTCGACGCGGAAACGCTCGAAGCATGGCGCGTCGCATACGGCCAGCTCGCGCAGATCATGATCGGCGCCGAAGCCGACCTGTACGCGAACGCGGCATGGAGCGGCTTTCGTCCGTTCAAGGTCGCGCGCAAGGCGCGTGAAAGCGACGAGATCACGTCGTTCTACCTGACGCCCGCCGACGGCGGCGACGCGCCGAAGTTCGAACCTGGTCAGTACGTCTCGGTGAAGCGCTTCGTCGGCGACCTGGGTGTCGACCAGCCGCGCCAGTACAGCCTGTCCGACGCGCCGCACGGCGAGTGGCTGCGCATCTCGGTGAAGCGCGAATCGGGCAACGCCGAAGCGGTGCCGGCCGGCAAGGTGTCGACGCTGATGCATGACGGCGTCGAAGAGGGCGCGATCGTCGAAGTGACGGCGCCGATGGGCGACTTCTCGCTGAAGCGCGATGCCGATACGCCGGTGGTATTGATCTCGGGCGGCGTGGGCATCACGCCGATGATGTCGATGGCGTCGACGCTGGTTGTGGAAGGCAGCAAGCGTGAAGTGAGGTTCGTCCACGCATGCCGTTCGGGCGCGGTGCATGCGTTCCGCGACTGGCTGAACGACACGGCGCGCGAGCATGCGAACGTCAAGCGCACGGTGCTGTACGAACTGGTCGGCCCGAACGACCGCGTCGGCATCGACCACGATCTGGAAGGGCGCCTGACGCCGGAACGCGTGCAGGAATACGCGCTGGTGCCGGACGCCGACTACTACATCTGCGGCCCGATCGCGTTCATGAAGGCGCAACGTGACGCGCTGGCCGCGCTCGGCGTTGCGCCGGAGCGCATCAATACCGAGATCTTCGGCTCGGGCGCGCTCGAGTGATGGCCTGACGATTGTTTTCCGGCCTGCGAGCAAAGCCCGGCGCGAACCGGGCTTTGCTTGATGCCGGGGGCAGGGCATCAGGCGCGCAGCATCAGCGTGGCGTGATAGCGCCACACTTTGGGATCGGCGCTGACGAGCGGCATGCCTTCATGGAGTGCCTGCGCGACCATCACGCGGTCGAACGGATCGGCATGATCCGGAAAATCGGGTAGTGCGGCGACACCTTCGACGTGATCGCTGCTGATCGGCAATTCCGCAAAACCTGCGAGGCGGAATGCCGAACGCGCATCGCGTGGATGGACGGGCAGATTGCCGTTGCGGTATTTGATCGCGATTTCCCAGATGGACGCAGCGCTGACGTACAGCGTGTTTTCGGGATGTTCGATCAATGCTGCCGCAGTCGCCGAAAGTTGAGGCGCACCCTCAGCCGCCCATAGCGCGATGTGCGTATCGAGCAGCAGCTTCACGGTGCGAGCCCCTGTTCCGAGCTGGCATCGAAGTCGGTGGCAATCGATTCATCGCCGGTATTGAATGCCTCGACGGTGGTCGGGATATTCAGCCCTGCAAGCAACTGACGGGCTGCACCGATGCGCTTGGGTGCGGCATAAGGAACGATCCGGGCAACCGGATGACCATTGCGGGCGATCACGACTTCGGATTCTCGCCCCAATTCAAGCGCTTCGACGAGGCTCGAGAGCCGTGACTTGGCGTCGTGCATGTTGACGATCGGCATGATCGACTCTTGGTTAGCTAAATGATGTTAGCTAGTCTAGCAGGCCGAAACGACGACCGCAGGCTGGCCGCATGGCCAATCCGCCGCGAGGCGGCCAACCTGTTTGCGTCCGTCAGTTCCCGCTGCCGCGCGCGACGCGGCGCGCCTTCACCGATTCCGCGAGGCCTTCGAGCACCTTCACGCTGTCGTCCCACGCGATGCACGCGTCGGTGATGCTCTGGCCGTAGGTCAGCGGGCAGCCTTCCTTCAGGTCCTGACGCCCCTCGACCAGGTGCGACTCGATCATCACGCCGACGATGCGCGCGTCGCCGGCCGCGACCTGGCGGCCGATGTCCGCGCACACGGGGATCTGGTTCTCGTGCTTCTTCGAGCTGTTCGCGTGGCTCGCGTCGATCATCAGGCGCGCGGCGAGGCCGGCCTTGCCGATGTCCGCGCATGCGGCGTTCACGCTTTCCGCGTCGTAGTTCGGCGCCTTGCCGCCGCGCAGGATCACGTGGCAGTCCTCGTTGCCGGCCGTCGACACGATCGCCGAGTGACCGCCCTTGGTTACCGACAGGAAATGGTGCGGCTGCGATGCGGCCTTGATCGCGTCGACCGCGATCTTCACGTTGCCGTCGGTGCCGTTCTTGAAGCCGACCGGGCACGACAGCCCCGATGCCAGTTCGCGGTGCACCTGCGACTCGGTCGTGCGCGCGCCGATCGCACCCCACGAGATCAGGTCGGCGATGTACTGCGGGCTGATCATGTCGAGGTATTCGGTCGCGGCCGGCAGCCCCATCTCGTTGATCTGCAGCAGCAGTTCGCGCGCGGTGCGCAGCCCTTCGTTGATCTTGAAGCTGTTGTCCAGGTGCGGATCGTTGATGAGCCCCTTCCAGCCGACCGTCGTGCGCGGCTTCTCGAAGTACACGCGCATCACGATTTCCAGCTCGCCCTTGAAGCGTTCGCGCTCCTTCACGAGCCGCCCCGCGTACTCGATCGCCGCCTTCGTATCGTGGATCGAGCAGGGCCCGATCACGACGATCAGCCGGTCGTCCATCCCGTGCAGGATGCGGTGCATCGACTGGCGCGAGTTGTAGATCAGCTCGGACGCGGCTTCGGAGCACGCGAATTCGCGGATCAGGTGGGCGGGCGGCGTCAGTTCCTTGAGTTCGCGAATGCGGACGTCGTCGGTATTGTGCGGGGGCATGCTGTTTCTCCTAATTTTCCGGGGCGCCGTTCGGTCAATGTGCGTGCGGCAGATTCATCAATTCAGGCAATTCAGTGGTTTCGGTCGGGGCCGTGGAATCCGCTGCGGCGGCGACCGGCTGGCGAAGGGCGAAAAAAAACCGCCGGGTTCGCCGGCGGTTTTTTCGGGAATTTCGGTTGCGCTTTACGCGCCATCAACCCTCTCGATCCGCCAGCGGTCTGAGATGCCAAAAAAAGTAAAAATAAAACTTGGCGGACATGACGGAGATTCGGTTCGTCAAAAAAGTTGATTCAGAATTTATACCCTGTCGCCGCGCGGCTGGCAACTAGGTTTGCTCGAAAATGCGGACAATCCGCGCGTTTTATTCAAAATGCGCGGATTGTCTGCGTCGCGATGCGGTTATGCCGTACCGCCGACCGTCATCTTGTCGATCCGCAGGGTCGGCTGGCCGACGCCGACGGGCACGCTCTGGCCTTCCTTGCCGCACACGCCGACGCCCGAGTCGAGCGACATGTCGTTGCCGATCATGCTCACGTACTTCAGCGATTCCGGGCCGCTGCCGATCAGCGTCGCGCCCTTCACCGGGTAGGTGATCTTGCCGTTTTCGATCATGTACGCCTCGGAGGCCGAGAACACGAACTTGCCGTTCGTGATGTCGACCTGGCCGCCGCCGAAGTTCACCGCGTACAGGCCGTTCTTCACCGACCCGATGATTTCCTGCGGATCCTTGTCGCCGTTCAGCATGTACGTGTTAGTCATGCGCGGCATCGGCAGCGCCGCGTACGACTCGCGCCGCGCGTTGCCAGTGACGGGCATCTTCATCAGGCGCGCGTTCAGCGTGTCCTGGATGTAGCCCTTCAGGATGCCGTCCTCGATCAGCGTCGTGCACTGCGTCGGGTTGCCTTCGTCGTCGATGTTCAGCGAGCCGCGGCGGTTCGGCAGCGTGCCGTCGTCGACCACCGTCACGCCCTTCGCTGCGACCTGCTCGCCGATCCGGCCGGCGAACGCCGACGAACCCTTGCGGTTGAAGTCGCCCTCGAGACCGTGGCCGATCGCCTCGTGCAGCAGCACGCCCGGCCAGCCCGGCCCGAGCACCACAGTCATCGCACCGGCCGGCGCGGGGCGGGCGTCGAGGTTGACGAGCGCTGCGTGCACGGCGTCGTCGACGTAGCGCGACAGCACTTCGTCGGTGAAATAGCCGTAGTCGAAGCGGCCGCCGCCGCCGCCGGAGCCGATTTCGCGGCGGCCGTTCTGTTCTGCGATCACCGTGACCGACACGCGCACGAGCGGGCGGATGTCGGCGGCCAGCGCGCCGTCGCTGCGCGCGACCAGCACGACGTCGTATTCGCCGGCGAGGCCCGCCATCACCTGCGTGACGCGCGGGTCGCGGCCGCGCGCCATCTTCTCGATGCGCTCGAGCAGCTTGACCTTGGCCGTCGCGTCGAGCGACGCGAGCGGATCGGACGGCAGGTACAGGTCGCGGCCCGAGATGCCCTTGAGCGACGTTGCCGCCTTGATCTTCTGGCGGCCGCCGCCGGCCGCCGCGATCGCCTTGGTGGCCGCGGCCGCCTGGGCGATGGCTTCCGGCGACAGGTCGTCCGAGTAAGCGAACGCGGTGCGGTCGCCTGCGACCGCGCGCACGCCGACGCCCTGGTCGATGCTGAAGCTGCCCGACTTCACGATGCCTTCCTCGAGGCTCCACGCTTCGCTGCGGGTCGCCTGGAAGTACAGGTCCGCGTAGTCGACGCGATGCGTGAAGATGTCGGCGATCGTGCGCGTGAGCAGGCTCTCGTCGAGGCCGTACGGCGTGAGGAGGATGTCCTTCGCCAGCGCAAGGTTGCGGATGCCGGGTTCGATGATGTTCATGCGGGTATCGAGGGTTCTCAAAAAGTTGTCGGGTGCGTTCTGGGCAGATGGGTTTGGCCGGGCGTCGTTTCAAGCGCCGCGGCGCTCCGGCGGTTCAGGCCAGCACGCGATGCCGCCACGCGGGCAGGCTCTGGCGCACGTCGGCGATGCGCTGCGGATCGATGACGCCGGTCACGACGCTCGCGCCCTCGTCGCGAACCGCGACGATCTCGCCCCACGGGTCGATCAGCATGCTGTGGCCCCAGGTGCGCCGGCCGTTCTCGTGCTTGCCGCCCTGTGCGGCAGCCAGCACGTAGCATTGATTCTCGACGGCCCGCGCGCGCAGCAGCATTTCCCAGTGCGCGCGGCCCGTCGTATACGTAAACGCCGACGGCACGACGATCAGCGCGCAGTCGCCCATCCTGCGGTACAGCTCCGGAAAGCGCAGATCGTAACAGACCGACAGGCCGACCCGCCCGAACGGCGCGTCGAACGCGACGACCGTATTGCCCGCGCGGATCGTGCGCGCTTCGTCGAACGATTCGTCGCCTTTCTCGAAGTTGAACAGGTGGATCTTGTCGTAGCGGGCCGCTTCGTGGCCGCTCGGGTCGAACACGAGCGTGGTGTTCAGCACGCGATCGGGCTCCGGCGCCTTCAGCGGCAATGTGCCGCCGATCACCCAGATGCCGTGTTGCTGCGCGGCCTCTGCGAGAAAGCGCTGGATCGGACCGTCGCGGTAGGCTTCGGCGAGCGCGAGCTTGTCGGTGTCGCGGTGGCCCATGAAGCAGAAATACTCGGGCAGCAGCACGAGCTGCGCACCTTCGCCGGCGGCTTCCGCGATCAGGCGGCGTGCCTCTGCGAGATTGCTCGCGACGTCCGGCGTGCTCACCATCTGCAGCGCGGCGACCCGCAAGGGCGTGGCGGAACGGGTGTGATCGGTCATCGCAGGATCGATTGCGTAATAAATGGGGTGCGGCCCGGCACCGTGCGCGGATCAGTGGCTCGCCGCATTGGCCGGCCCGTGGTTCATCTTACCCTGATCGCCCTGCACCCGCTCGATGTGCGGATGCGCCCACGAGCCGGTGATCGAGTAGTCGAGCGCGAACGCGTGCGACAGCGTTTCCGACAGCGCGTAGTTCGCGGCCAGCACGCCGACTCCGAGCAGCGGGTTGATGATCGCGGCCGCGATCGCCGCCGTGCCGGCGCCGATCTTCGGCGCGACATGCGCGTGCAGGTCCTGCGTCTCGGTGCCGAGGTCGACCGCGCCGCGCACCGTCACGTTCGCCGGCGCCGTCGTCATCGAGAAGTCGTCGGTGCGCGCGATGCCGTTCGAAATCCGGCTTGTGCCCGTAATCTTGTCGAACGGCAGCCCCTTGCCGACCACGTCGCGGAAATTCAGCGTCAGGAACCGTGCGAGGCTTTGCAGGCTCAGCACGCCGAGCAGTTTCGCTGCGCCCGGATCGACCTTCAGGATCTGGCCGTGCTCGAGGTCGAGCGCGACCTGGCCGCCGAACGACGGGAAGTCGACCGCGGTCGGGCCGCCGCGCCAGCCGACCTTGCCCGTTATCGTGCCGTGGCCGTCCGCCAGCGTGCGGGGCAGGCCGACGCGGTCGAGCAGCGCGCCTGCATTGCCGATGTCGAGCTTGAAGTCGAACACGCTGCGTCGCGGCGCGTCGGCTTCGTCGACGCCGCGGGCGAGTGCGCGGCGCGACGTGCGCCAGTTGCCGGTTGCCGTCAGCTTCGCGGCGGGGTTCGCCAGTTCGAGCTTGTCGAGCTGCCACACCGGCGCGCCGTCCTCGTCGATGTTGCGTGCGTTGACGACGAGCCGGCCGATGTCGTGATCGCGCGCGACGACCTGGTCGACGATCAGGTCGACCGACGGCATCGGTCGGTCGGTCGGCGTCGGCAGGTTCATCGCGCGGCCGACGAGGTCGTGCTGCGCGCTTTGCGGAATCACGAGCTTCGCGAGCCGCGCGTTCAGCACGCCCGCGCCGTTGTGGCCGCCGCCCGGCGCCCACGACAGATAGCCCGATACCTGGTTCGACGCGACGTTCGCCTGCCACAGCTCGTCGACGTGCGACGCGCCGACGATCACGTTCTCCCAGTTGCGCTTGAGCAGCTTCAGCGTGCCGAAGTGGAGCGCGAAGCGCTTGGGCGTGAAGCTCGCGAAGTCGACGCGCGGGGTGTCCTGCGGCTGCGGCGTGCGCGTCGAAGCCGGCTGCAGCGTGCGGGCCAGCGCGATCCACGCGTCGGCATCGAGCTCGTTGACGTCGACGGCCGCGCTCACGCCATCCTGCGGCATGTCGGGCATCCGGTGGATGCCCATCGCGCCGCGCACCGCGCGCAACGGCTCGCCGGGCGTCGCGTCGAGCAGGTAGCTCGCGGACACCGGGCCGAACGTCAGGTCGGCGTGTTCGAGGCGCTTGCCGTCCGTCCGGGCCGCCGGCTGCAGCGTGAAGTGGAACGGCATCGGCGTGCCGGCCGGTTTCTCGAACGGCGCCGGGAAGTTCAGTGCGACGCCCGTCAGGTCGGAATGGGCGGTGACTTCGGGCAGCCGGCCCGGCGCGCCGCGCACGGCGAGCCGGTACGGCGCATCGCCGACCACATGCTCGAGCAGCGCCGCGGCCGTGCCGCGCAGGTTCAGGCCGCGCGCGGCGTCGAGCGCGAGCTTGCCGTCGACGTCCACTGCATACGGGCCATGCGACCGGAAGTTGCCGCTCGCCCGCACCGGCCCGCCGAGGAAGCGCCCCGACAGGTCGTGCAGCGATGCGCCGGCCTCGGTGAAGCGCACGCTGCCGCGCAGCGCGGACAGCGGCGGCACGCCGTCGGTCGACAGCGTGTTGCCGCCGAACGCGAGCGCGCCTTCGACGTGCGTATGCGGATGCGGTACGTGCTGCGGAATCGTGATCTTCAGCGCGAGCGACGCCGGGCCCTGCGCATCGATCCGCTGGCCGATGTGCCCGCTCATCGTGCCGAGCGAGCTGTTGTCCGCGTAGTCGATCAGGTCGGCGAGCGGGCCTTGCGCGTGGCCGTCGATCACGAGCGGTGACTTCGGCGGATTGCCGAGATCGTCGATGCGGCCCATGACTTTCGTCAGCATGACGCGCTTGTAGTGCGCACGCGCGATGTCGAAGTGCAGCTTGTTCTGCGCGAGCTCGAACACGCCGTCGATTCCGTCGAGCGCCGGCCAGACGCTCGGCGTACCGTTCGCGAGCTTGCGCGGCGGGTAGGGCGTCGGCTCGAAGCGCCCGCCGGTGAACGGCGCGACGATGTGGAACACGCCTGCATCCGGCTCGTGTTCGAACGGGAATTTGTCGAGCGGGCCGCGGGCGACGATCGACGCGCCCTTGGTCACCTGGCCGTCCTGCAACGCATGGCCGAGATAGTCGCGCAGGTGATCGGACATCCCGGTCGGCAGATAGCGCGGAATGCGCGCGACCGACGCGCGTGCGAAATCCGCGCGCAGGTCGAGCGAGCCGCGCCCGTGCCCGGGATTCGTGTACGTGCCCGACACCGTGATCTCGGCATCGGGGTTCGAGACGAGCAGGTCGGGCAGCGTCACGTCGACGCGCGCGTGCTTGTCGCCCGGTGCCGGCGTGACGACCCATTTCGCGTTGCCGCGCAGCCGGTCGAAAGTCAGGCGCGGCTCGTCGAATTCGCCGGGCACCGTAACAGCCGCATTGACCGTGTCGAAGTGCGCGGTGCCGCCCGTCTCGTTCGCATCGATGCGGCCCCACAGGTTCTCGACGCCCGGCCAGCCGGCGCGCGGGTGGCCGCGCGGGGACAGCCCCGGCGGCGGTTCCTGCGCGGCGACGCTGATGCCCTGCAGGTCGCCGAGAAAGCGGTAGCGCACGATCGGCGCCGCGCCGGTGCGCCGCTCCTCGTCGGCGAGGTCGGCCCGCGCCGGCTTCGCGCGTTCCACCTCGATTTGATAGTTCGACACCATCCCGCGCGGGTCGAGCTTGATCAGCTCGTTGCGCAGGCGCGCCGGCAGCGGCAGCCCGCGAATGAACTCGCTGAGGATGCCGAGATCGACGCGGTCGCCCACGACGCTCAGCAACTGCCCCTGGTCGGCGGTCGGCACGCGATAGCGGGCGGTCAGCGTCGACAGCGCGAGCGAGCGGGCGAGCGGTGTGCCGTCCGGAAGCGGCGGCTGGCCGAGCTCCGCGTTGAAGCGCGTCAGGTGCAGCGTGTAGTCGCGGCCGGCGTCGAGTGCCATGTCCCAGCCGAAACCGACCGTCGGCACGTCGAGGCGCGGCTGGGTCGGCCGCACCTGCAGCACGACGTCGGCGCCTTGCAGGTCGCCGCCTGCCGAGCGCAGGTGGCCGTCCTGAAAGGTCGCCCAGATCGCGTTGTCGATGCGGCCCGCATGGGCCGTCAGCGGCAGGTCGAGATAGCGGCCGAGCGTTTGCAGGTCGACGGGGCCCGTCGACAGATACGCGTCGCCCGTCCAGTTCGACGGCTTGCCGATCGGCGCGAGCCGCATGTGCTTGAAGCGCGCGCGGAAATCGAGCGGGCCGAGCAGCAGCGTGCCGTTCGCGGGCGCCTGCAGCGCGGCCTTGTGGACGAGGCCGTCGTTGAGCACCGCGAGCCGGATGCCCGATAGCGCGAGCTCCGGCGCGTCGTGCTGCGCGTCGCGCCAGCGCAGGGTGCCGTTGCGCAGCACGATCGCTTCCTGTTTCAGCAGCCACGTGCCGAAGGTGTCGTTGCCGCCGTGGGTGGTCGCGACGCCGACGCCCGCGACGCTCAGCGAGCCGTCGGCCGCGCGTGCGATCACCAGATCGGGGTGGTCGACGATCAGGCTCGACAGCGCGGGCGACAGCCGCAACAGCGACATCCACGACAGTGCGGCGGTCGCATGCGGGACCGACAACGCGATCTGGCCATCACGGCCACGGATGGTGAGGTTGGCGACCTCGACGCCCGGCTGCATGCCGGACCAGTGCGGAGACAGTTTGCCGATCGAAAGCTGCGCGTGAAGCTTGTCGGACACCGCGCGCTCGATGCGCGGGCGGAATTCGTCGATGCGCGGCAGCAGCACGTAGCGCAGCCCGAGGAACGCGCCGGACGCGACGAAGTAAGCGCCGACCCCGACCGCCAGCGTCACCCTGAACACGCGACGCAGGACCGGATGATCGTGCTTCGGAGGTCCCGCTTCGGGCGCAGCTACGGCGGATTCCTGACGGTCGGACATGCGGCGGACGGGCGGCGATATGGTAGTTTTGCAGACTGACGTTGAAATGTATCACACGGGTTCGTGCCGGCGGCCGTTGCGGCAGCTCGGCACGGGCTTTCCGGCGCGCGGTTTCGCGGCGGCGCACGTGCGTCGCGCGACACCGCGCCGAGTCCATGGGGCCTGTCGGCAGCGGGGCGCGCACGCGTTTCCCGGCGCGGCGGGCCTTACCGCCAGGCCCGCTTCTCGATGACCGACGCTTCCGCCCTGATCAGCCCGTCCTATTCCCGCTACATCGCCCGCGCGGTGGCTGCGCGTCCCGCGCTGTCCGACCAGATCGCCGCATGGGCCGCCGCGCCGCTCGGCCGCGCGCAACTCGACGCGCGCCTGACCGAGCTGCTCGTGCCGCCGGCCGGCTTGGCCGCGCCGAGCGACGAGCAACTCAAGCGCGCGCTGCGGCAGTTGCGCGCCGAGGTGTTCGGCGCGGTCGCGGAGCGCGACCTGCGTGGCGTCGCTGACGTCGCCGAGGTGACGTCAGCGATGACCGATCTCGCCGAAGCGGCCGTGCAGCGCTCGCTCGCGCTGCTGTCGGACGAACTCGAGGCAATGTACGGCGAGCCGCGCGGCGCCGACGGCCAGCGCGTGGTGCTCGGCGTGGTCGGGATGGGCAAGCTCGGCGGGCGCGAGCTGAACGTGTCGTCGGACATCGACCTGATCTTCGTCTACGAGGACGACGGCGAGACGACCGGCGGCACGCGCGCGCCGTTGTCCACGCAGGAATACTTCACGCGGCTCGGCCGGCGCCTGATCGGCGTACTGTCCGAGGTCACGGCCGACGGCTACGTGTTTCGCGTCGACATGCGGCTGCGCCCGAACGGCGATTCGGGGCCGCTCGTCTGCAGCCTCGGCATGCTCGAGGAATATTTCTACGTGCAGGGGCGCGAATGGGAGCGCTACGCGTGGATCAAGGGGCGGCTCGTGTCGGAAGGCCGCAGCGATGCCGCGCAGCGGCTCGCGTCGCAGCTCGAGGCGATCGTCAAGCCGTTCGTGTACCGCCGCTACCTCGATTTCGGCGTGATCGGCGCGATCCGTTCGCTGCATCTGCAGATTCGCCAGGAAGCCGCGCGCCGTGCGTCGATGCGGCCGGACAAGGCCGACGACGTCAAGCTCGGGCGCGGCGGGATCCGCGAGATCGAATTCAGCGCGCAGGTGTTCCAACTGATCCGCGGCGGTCAGGATGCGGAGTTCCGCGTGCGGCCGACGCTCGCCGTGCTGCGCCATGCGCAGGCGCGCGGGCTGATCGGCGAGGACGTGTGCGAGCGCCTGACCGACGCGTACAACTTCCTGCGCACGCTCGAGCACCGGCTGCAATACCGCGATGACGCGCAGACGCATGCGATGCCGGTCGACCCGGACGAGCGCGCGGCGCTGGCCGCGTCGCTCGGCTTTGGCGACTACGCGGCGCTGATGACGGTGCTGGATGGCCATCGCACGTTCGTCGAGGCGCAGTTCGATCAGATATTCGCCGACAAGGTGAACGGCGGTGGCCCGTGCGCGGCGGGCGAAGACACGGCGGCCGCGTGGATCTGGAGCAGCGCGCTCGCCGACGACGGCGAGGACGACACGCTGCTCGCCCGCCTCGGCGGGCTGGGCTTCGCCGATCCGGCCACGGTGCTCGCGCGGTTGCGCGCGATCTGGCAGTCGTCGCGCTACGCCGGCCTGCCGGAAAAGAGCCGGCAGCGCTTCGACAGCGTCGCGCAGCGCGCGCTCGAAGCCGCGCCGCGGATCGACGCCGCGCGCCGCGACGACACCGTCGTCCGGTTGTTCGACCTGCTCGAGACGGTCAGCCGGCGCGGCGTCTATCTGGCGCTGCTGACCGAATATCCGGCCGCGCTCGACCGCGTGCTGTCCGTGCTCGGTGCGACGCGCTGGGGTGGTGGCTACCTGATCCGCCACCCGCAGCTGCTCGACGAACTGCTCGACGACGAAGCGATCGCGAGCCCGTTCGACTGGCCCGCGTTCAAGGATGCGTTGCGTGCGCGCCTCGCGGCAGCCGACGGCCCCGAGCAGCAGATGGACCTGCTGCGGCACGCGCAGCACGCGGAGGTGTTCCGCATCCTGCTGATCGACCTGGCGGGGCAGTTGTCGGTCGAGCATGTCAGCGACCGCCTGTCCGAGCTGGCCGATGCGGTGCTCGACGTGACGATCGAAGTGGTCTGGTCGCAGCTCGCGAAGCGCCATCGCGACGTGCCGAAATTCGCGGTGATCGCGTACGGCAAGCTCGGCGGCAAGGAGCTCGGCTACGCGTCGGATCTCGACCTGATCTTCCTGTACGACGACCCCGACGAGCGCTCGGCGGACGTCTACACGACGTTCACGCGCCGGCTGATCACGTGGCTCACGACGGCGACCGGCGCGGGCGCGCTGTTCGACATCGACCTGCGGCTGCGGCCGAACGGCGAGGCCGGGCTGCTCGTCACCGATCTCGACGCGTTCCGCCGCTACCAGTTGCGCGAGGGCGACGCGGCGAACACCGCGTGGGTGTGGGAGCACCAGGCGCTGACGCGTGCGCGCTACAGCGCGGGCGACGCGCAGATCGGCACGGACTTCGAGGCGATCCGCCACCAGGTGCTGACGACGCCGCGCGACGGGGGCGTGCTCGCGAAGGAAATCGTCGACATGCGCGGCAAGGTGTTTGCCGGTCACCCGAACCAGACCGAGCTGTTCGATTTGAAGCACGATCGCGGCGGGATGGTCGACATCGAGTTCATCGTCCAGTACTGGGTGCTGCTGCATGCGTCGAGCGATGCCGAGCTGATCCGCAACACCGGCAACATCGCGCTGCTGCGCGAGGTCGCGCGCTTCGGGCTGATGGGCGAGGACGAGGCCGAGCGCGTCGGCGCGGCGTACCGCAAGTACCGGAAGCTGCAGCACAAGCTGCGACTCGACGGGATGGAGAAGGCGCGGGTCGATCCGGCCGTGGTGGCCGCCGAGCGGGCGGCCGTGACGGCGCTGTGGGCGCGCGTGTTCGGGGCCGTTGAAACGAATGTTTGAGTCGGGTGTTTGAGGCGGTCGTTCGAATCGGCGGGGCAGGGCGGACGCGATCGCGTGCCGCTTTCCGCAAAAAAAGACCGGCGCATGCGCCGGTCTTTTTGCATTCAGCCGACGGGTGCCGGTGTCAGGCCGCCAGCATTTCCTTCGCGTGCTTGCGCGTCGTCGCGGTGATTTCGAGGCCGCCGAGCATCCGCGCGACTTCCTCGACGCGGCTGGCCTTGTCGAGCGGGATGACCGACGACACGGTGCCGCCGCGGTCGTCGGCACCCTTCGCGACCTGGAAGTGATGGTCGCCGCGCGCGGCGACCTGCGGCAGGTGCGTCACGCACAGCACCTGGCGGTCGCGCCCGAGCTGGTGCAGCAGGCGCCCGACCACTTCGGCGACGCCGCCGCCGATCCCCGTGTCGACTTCGTCGAAAATCAGCGTCGGCGTCGGGCTGGCCGCGCTGGCGATCACCGCGAGCGCGAGGCTGATCCGTGCGAGTTCGCCGCCGGACGCGACTTTCGCGAGCGGCCGCAGCGGCACGCCGGGGTGCCCGGCGACGCGGAATTCGACCTGCTCGAGCCCGTGCGGGCCGCCGTCGGCGAGCGGGACGAGCGCGACTTCGAAGCTGCCGCCCGCCATCGACAGTTCCTGCATGCCGGCCGTGACGGCCGTGCCGAGCGCCTTGGCTGCGTGCGTGCGTGCCTTCGACAGGCGTTTCGCGTCGTCGAGATAGGCTTCCCGCGCCTTTGCCTGCGCGGCTTCGAGCGCGCCGAGGTCGGCGGCTGCGTCGAGCGCGGCGAGCTGCGCGCGGCGTGCCGCGTGTTCCTCGTGCAGCGTGTCGGGCGGCAACCGGAACTTGCGGGCGGTCGAGTGCAGCGCATCGAGGCGGGCCTCGACCTGTGCGAGCCGGGCCGGGTCGAGATCGAGACGCTGCGCGTAGTGGGACAGCGAATAGACGGCTTCCTGCAACTGGATCTCGGCCGGTTCGAGCGACGCGAGCGCATCGCCGAGCCCCGTATCGTAGTCGGCGAGGCTGCGCAGCTTCGACACGATCGCGCCGAGCTGCGGCAGCATCGCGTCGTCGGCCTCGGACAGCGCATTGAGTGCGCCCTGCACGCCGGCGATCAGGTTCGCCGAATGCGACAGGCGCTTGTGCTCGCTGCCGACTTCGTCCCATTCGCCGGGTTGCGGCGCGAGCTTGTCGAGTTCGGCGAGCTGCCACGCGAGCTTTTCGCGTTCGAGCTGCAGTTCGCGTTCGTGCGCCTTCGCGGCGTCGATCGCCTGTGTCGCGTCGCGCCATACGCGCCACGCGCGGGCGACGTTCGCGGCATCGGCGACGAGCCCCGCATGGGTGTCGAACAGTTCGCGCTGCGCATCGGGACGCATCAGCAACTGGTGCGCATGCTGGCCGTGGATGTCGACCAGCATCTCGCCGAGTTCGCGCAACTGCGCGAGTGTCGCGCTGGTGCCGTTGATGAACGCGCGCGAGCGGCCGTTCGCGTCAATCACGCGGCGCAGCATCACGGTGTCCTCGGCGTCGAACGCGTGTTCGTCGAGCCAGCGCGCGACACGGTCGTGCGGCGTGAATTCGGCGGTGATGTCGGCGCGGCCGCAGCCGGCGCGCACGACGCTTGCGTCGGCGCGTTCGCCGAGTGCGAGCGCAAGGGCGTCGATCAGGATCGATTTGCCGGCGCCGGTTTCGCCGGAAAAGACGGTGAAGCCGCTGTCGAATTCGAGATCGAGCGCGGCGACGATGACGAAGTCGCGAATCGAGAGGTGGCGGAGCATGGTGTCGGGCGTGGGTGCGTCAGGACGCCTTGTCGTCTTCGTTCGATGCGTGTTCGTTCCAGTGCAGCTTCTTGCGCAGCGTCGCGTAATAGCTGTAGCCGATCGGGTGCAGGAACGGCACCGTGTGCTTCGAGCGGCGCACCTCGATCGTGTCGTTCAGTTCGAGCGCGGTAAACGACTGCATGTCGAAGTTCACGTTGACGTCGCGGCCGCCGACGATCTGGATCGCTATTTTCGAGTCGTCGGGCAGCACGATCGGCCGGTTCGACAGCGCGTGCGGCGCGATCGGCACGAGCACGATGCCCTGGAGTTGCGGATGCAGGATCGGGCCGGCCGACGACAGCGCGTAGGCGGTCGAGCCGGTCGGCGTCGCGACGATCAGGCCGTCCGAGCGCTGGTTGTACATGTACCGGCCGTCGACTGACGCGCGCAGCTCGACCATCCCGGAGAAGCCGCTGCGGTTCACGACGACGTCGTTGAACGCGATCGCATGGTAGATCGGTTCGCCGTCGCGCATGATCCGTGCCTCGAGCAGCGAGCGCTCCTCGCGCTCGAACTTGCCCGACAGGATCACCGGGACGAGTGCCTGCATGTCGGCAGCCGCGATGTCCGTGATGAAGCCGAGCCGCCCGTGGTTGATCCCGATCAACGGCGTCTTGTATGGCGCGAGCTGGCGGCCGATGCCGAGCATCGTGCCGTCGCCGCCCAGCACGACCGCCACGTCGGCGCGCGCCCCGATTTCGGCCGGGGTGAGCGCCGGATAGCCGGAGATGCCGATTTCGCGCGCGGTTTCGCCTTCGAAGACGACCTCGAAGCCCAGCTTCGCGATGCAGCCAGCCAGCGTGGCGAGCGGCTCGGCGATGCCGGGCGTGTTGCTCCGGCCGACGAGCGCGACAGTGTTGAACTGATTACCGGTTTTCATGCCGGCATTACACCATAGCTCGTTGACGAAAAGAACCGGCTGTGCGCCGGCGGGGCCGGATCGGGCCAGCCCGCTCGACGCAGGCCGCGGCCACTCGCCGTGGTCGCGCGGTTGCGCTAAAATTTTCCACCATGCTAGATCCTCGCGCACGAACCCTCCTCAAAACCCTGATCGAACGGTATATCGCCGACGGTCAGCCGGTCGGCTCGCGCACGTTGTCCCGTTACTCCGGGCTCGAGCTGAGCCCGGCGACGATCCGCAACGTGATGTCCGACCTGGAGGAGCTCGGACTCGTGTCGAGCCCGCACACGTCGGCCGGCCGCGTGCCGACGCCACGCGGCTATCGGCTGTTCGTCGACACCATGCTGACGGTCGAGGCGCCGATCGACGCCGAGGCCGTTGCCCGGCAGGTGCAGAACACGCTGCAGGCCGGCGAACCGCAACAGCGGGTGGTGGCGGCCGCGGCGAGCGTGCTGTCGAACCTGTCGCAGTTCGCGGGTGTCGTGCTGACGCCGCGCCGCAGCCACGTGTTCAAGCAGATCGAGTTCATGCGCCTGTCGGACAAGCGCATCCTGCTGATCATCGTCACCCCCGAGGGCGACGTGCAGAACCGGATGCTCGCGACGCCGCGCGATTATTCGCCGTCGCAGCTCACCGAGGCGTCGAATTACATCAACGCGCACTTTGCCGGCCTGTCGTTCGACGAGGTGCGCCGCCGCCTGCGCGACGAGATCGACCAGTTGCGCGGCGACATGACCACGCTGATGCATGCGGCCGTGACGGCCAGCACCGAGGTGCCCGATACCGAGGACAC
Source organism: Burkholderia sp. Bp9016 (assembly GCF_003857765.1). NCBI lineage: Bacteria > Pseudomonadati > Pseudomonadota > Betaproteobacteria > Burkholderiales > Burkholderiaceae > Burkholderia > Burkholderia sp. Bp9016. The sequence goes on along the minus strand of NZ_QTPY01000007.1, from coordinate 36,697 downwards.
CGTGCTCATTTCCGGCGAGCGCAACCTGCTCGAAGTGGCAGACCTGTCGTCCGACATGGCACGGCTGCGCAAGCTGTTTGACGTTTTCGACCAAAAGACGGGCTTCCTGCAACTGCTCGACGTGTCGAGCCACGCCCAGGGCGTGCAGATTTTCATCGGCGGCGAATCGACGCTCGTGCCGATCGAGGAAATGAGCGTCGTCACCGCGCCTTACGAGGTGAATGGCCAGATCGTCGGCACGCTCGGCGTGATCGGGCCGACCCGCATGGCCTACAACCGCGTCATCCCGATCGTCGACATCACCGCGCGCCTGCTGTCGCTCACGCTGAGCCAGCAATAACCGGCGCCGATACCGTCCCGCAATCGTGCCGCAGCGCCGTGCGCGCTGCCATTCGGCCGAACGGCCAGCCGACCGGAGCGGGGCGGCCCGCTATAATTGAGGGCCGTCCGACTGCGTGCCCCGAGCACATTCCTGCCCATGCGTTTCGATCTTGAGCCGCCTTCGAGCACCGCGGCCGCCCATCGCATCGGCGTGCTGCTGATCAACCTTGGCACGCCCGACGCCCCGACACCGCGCGCGGTGCGGCGCTACCTGGCCGAATTCCTGTCGGACCCGCGTGTCGTCGAAATCCCGCAGGCCGTCTGGCAGGTGCTGCTGCGCACGCTGATCCTGCCGCTGCGCGGGCGCGCGTCCGCGAAGAAATACGCGGCCGTCTGGATGCCGGAAGGCTCGCCGCTGCGCGTGTATACCGAGCGCCAGACCGAAGGCGTGCGGCACCTGCTCGCATCGAACGGCTATCAGGTGAAGGTCGACTACGCGATGCGCTACGGCAGCCCGAACATTGCGCACGCGCTCGCACAGTTCAAGCGGGCGGGCGTCGAGCGCGTGCTGCTGATGCCGATGTATCCGCAATACTCCGCGTCCACCACTGCGACGGCGTTCGATGCCGCGTTCGCGGCGCTCGCGCGGATGCGCAACCAGCCGGAAGTGCGCACGGTGCGGCATTACGCCGACCATCCGGCCTATATCCACGCGCTTGCCGAGCAGGTGCGCCAGTATTGGGCGCAGCATGGCCGGCCCGACTTTGCGGCCGGCGACAAGCTCGTGCTGAGCTTTCACGGCGTGCCGAAGCGCACGCTCGACCTCGGCGACCCGTATCACGACCAGTGTCAGCAGACGGGCGCGCTGCTGATGGCCGCGCTCGGACTGTCGACGCTCGAATGCCGCGTCACCTTCCAGTCGCGCTTCGGCAAGGCCGAGTGGCTGCAGCCGTACACGGCGCCGACGCTGCGCGAGCTTGGCGAGGCCGGCGTGCGGCGGGTCGATGTGTTCTGTCCCGGTTTCACGGCCGATTGCCTGGAGACGATCGAGGAGATCGGAATGGAAGTGCGCGACGAGTTCATCGCGGGCGGCGGCCAGGCGTTTCACCGGATTCCGTGCCTGAACGGTGCGCCCGCATGGATCGGCGCGATCGGCGAAATCGTCGCCGAGAATCTGCAGGGCTGGCCCGTGAAGGCGGCGCAACCCGAGGCGGTGAACTGAAATGATGGCTCGGCCGCGGCTTGCACGGCGTTCGCTACGCCGCGCGCGGGCGGCCCGGCGGAGGGTGACATGAATTACAGGATTTCGACGGAACCCGGCGCGAAGCTGCGCATCGACAAATGGCTATGGTCGGCCCGCTTCTTCAAGACCCGTTCGCTCGCGTCCGACGCGGTCGACAAGGGACACGTGAAGATCGGCGGGGCGTCCGTGAAGCCGGCGAAGGAAGTGCGGGTGGGCGACGAGGTCGAGATTGCGATCGACGGCATCGTCTGGCACATTGCCGTGCTCGGCATCTGCGACGTGCGCGGGCCCGCCAGCGTCGCGCAGACGCTTTACGAGGAAACGGAAGCGGGGCGCGCGGCGCGGCTCGCCGAACTCGAGCGGCGCCGCACGTATCGGGAGCCGGCGGCGGAGCTGCACGGCCGCCCGACCAAGCGCGACCGGCGCATCATCGACAGATTTTCTGGTGAGCGCTGAACATGTGATCGAAGGTCGCCAGCGCACTTCCGTACTCGGTCGTGCGGTCGGTGACGGCTCCGGACAGGCAAATGGTGGTGGTGCCGGCAATCAGTACCAGCGCGACCACCGATATGGCAAAGGTCAGTTTCACGGTACTCGCCTCGAGAAGACAGTGACTGTGGCGCCAGATGGATGTCAGGCGGCGGTCAGCTAGGGTAAACACGCTTTTTCCGACGCGTGAGTGCAGTGTAGTGCAGCCCCCTGTACCCAGCTAGTACTTGCCAGGTAAGGGTTGTTACAGGCCGTTTCGTCCGATTTGGCGGCAAATGCGTGCAATCTGGCGACTTGTCGCGTGGTTGTTTCGCGGCGATGGCGAATGCCCGCGAATAACCTTCTTGAAATCGCAGTTTTCGCCCCTATCTGCACCAGCAATGTGCGGTGCCGTCGGCATACGAGCCGGCGGTTGCCGATTTGGCTTCAACCTCTAATCGACTTTCAGCGACATGGAAAACACGCAAGAGAACCCGGCTACCCAATCGGCCGAAGACATCGGCAGCGAGAAGCAGGCGGCGCAAGGCGCTGCACCCGCCGCCGAAGCCGCCGACGCGGCGCTCGCGGAGGCTCAAGCCAAGGTCGCCGAGCTGCAGGAGAGCTTCCTCCGGGCGAAGGCCGAGACCGAGAACGTCCGCCGCCGCGCGCAGGACGACGTCTCGAAAGCGCACAAGTTTGCGATCGAGAACTTCGCCGAGCACCTGCTGCCCGTGCTGGACAGCCTCGAGGCAGCGGTCAACGACACGTCCGGCGACATCGCGAAGGTGCGCGAAGGCGTTGAACTGACGTTGCGTCAGCTGACGAGCGCGCTCGAGAAGGGCCGTGTCGTCGCGATCAACCCGGTCGGCGAGAAGTTCGATCCGCACCAGCACCAGGCCATTTCGATGGTGCCGGCCGAGCAGGAGCCGAACACCGTCGTCGCCGTGCTGCAAAAGGGCTACACGATCGCGGACCGCGTGCTGCGCCCGGCGCTCGTCACGGTCGCACAGCCGAAGTAAGGCCGCCGCGATGGTTCCCGCCGGCGTCGATCCGGCCGCGTTCGAAACGTTCGACATACAGGCGCTGGCTGCCGGCACGTTCGACGCGGCAATCGCCGGTGCGGGCGACGCGCTCGCCGTGGTGTTCTTCTGGGGCGTCGACTGCTTCAACTGCGAGATCGCGAAGAAGGCGATGCTCGCGCAGTCCGACGCGATCCGCGCGCTGGGCCTGAAGTGGTTCCATTGCAACGTGTACGAACACCCTGAGCTGGGGCGCCGCTTCGGCCTGCACGGCGTGCCGACGTGGCTCTTCTTCCACCGCGGCAAGCGGCTCGGGCGCGCGACCGGCTGGCATGGCCTCGCGCAGTTCCAGGCGGCGGTGTCGGCGGCGCGCGCGAAGGTTGCCGCGGCGGCTGGCGAGTCGCTCGATCCGGCTGCCGGCGGAGATCGAAAAAATTTAATACCTGCTCGCTTGCCGGGTCTTGAAAACGGATCGGCCGGACGCATTTCGGGAACAGAGTTGAATTCTGGCGCGCGAAACTGCCCAGAAAAGTGGCGTTTCGCGCAGCAAACAAGCATTTCTGGAGATTAGGAAAAATGGGAAAGATCATCGGTATTGACCTCGGCACCACGAACTCGTGCGTCGCCATCATGGAAGGCAACCAGGTCAAGGTCATCGAGAACTCGGAAGGCGCGCGCACGACGCCGTCGATCATCGCCTACATGGACGATAACGAAGTGCTCGTCGGCGCGCCGGCCAAGCGTCAGTCCGTGACCAACCCGAAGAACACGCTGTTCGCGGTGAAGCGCCTGATCGGCCGCCGCTTCGAAGAGAAGGAAGTCCAGAAGGACATCGGCCTGATGCCGTACGCGATCATCAAGGCCGACAACGGCGACGCATGGGTCGAAGCGCACGGCGAGAAGCTCGCGCCGCCGCAGGTGTCGGCGGAAGTGCTGCGCAAGATGAAGAAGACGGCCGAAGATTACCTCGGCGAGCCGGTCACGGAAGCCGTGATCACGGTGCCGGCGTACTTCAACGACAGCCAGCGTCAGGCGACCAAGGACGCCGGCCGCATCGCGGGCCTCGAAGTCAAGCGGATCATCAACGAGCCGACCGCAGCCGCGCTCGCGTTCGGCCTCGACAAGGTCGAGAAGGGCGACCGCAAGATCGCCGTGTATGACCTCGGCGGCGGCACGTTCGACGTGTCGATCATCGAGATCGCGGACGTCGACGGCGAAATGCAGTTCGAAGTGCTGTCGACCAACGGCGACACGTTCCTCGGCGGCGAGGATTTCGACCAGCGCATCATCGATTACATCATCGGCGAGTTCAAGAAGGAGCAGGGCGTCGACCTGTCGAAGGACGTGCTCGCGCTGCAGCGCCTGAAGGAAGCGGCCGAAAAGGCGAAGATCGAGCTGTCGTCGAGCCAGCAGACCGAAATCAACCTGCCGTATATCACGGCAGATGCGTCGGGCCCGAAGCACTTGAACCTGAAGATCACCCGCGCGAAGCTGGAAGCGCTGGTCGAGGACCTCGTCGAGCGCACGATCGAACCGTGCCGGATCGCGATCAAGGACGCCGGCGTCAAGGTGTCGGACATCGACGACGTGATCCTGGTCGGCGGCCAGACCCGCATGCCGAAGGTCCTGGAGAAGGTGAAGGAGTTCTTCGGCAAGGATCCGCGCCGTGACGTGAACCCGGACGAAGCCGTCGCAGTCGGCGCGGCGATCCAGGGCCAGGTTCTGTCGGGCGACCGCAAGGACGTGCTGCTGCTCGACGTGACCCCGCTGTCGCTCGGCATCGAGACGCTCGGCGGCGTGATGACGAAGATGATCAACAAGAACACGACGATCCCGACGAAGCACGCACAGGTGTATTCGACGGCGGACGACAACCAGTCGGCCGTGACGATCAAGGTGTTCCAGGGCGAGCGCGAAATGGCGGCGGGCAACAAGCTGCTGGGCGAGTTCAACCTCGAAGGCATCCCGCCGTCGCCGCGCGGCGTGCCGCAGATCGAAGTGACCTTCGACATCGACGCGAACGGCATCCTGCACGTCGGCGCGAAGGACAAGGCGACCGGCAAGGAAAACAAGATCACGATCAAGGCGAACTCGGGCCTGTCCGACGCTGAAATCGATCAGATGATCAAGGACGCGGAAGCGAACGCAGCGGAAGACCACAAGCTGCGCGAGCTGGCCGATTCGCGCAACCAGGGCGACGCGCTGGTCCACAGCACGAAGAAGGCGCTCACCGAGTACGGTGACAAGCTGGACGCGGGCGAGAAGGAAAAGATCGAAGCGGCGCTGAAGTCGCTCGAGGACGTCCTGAAGGACACGTCGGCCGACAAGGCGGCGATCGATGCGAAGGTCGAGGAACTCGGTCAGGCTTCGCAGAAGCTCGGCGAAAAGATGTACGCCGACATGCAGGCCCAGCAGGCAGGTGCAGCCGGCGCGGCGGGTGCAGCGGAAGGCGCGGCCCACGCGGGCGGTGCGCAGCAGGCTGCCGACGACGTCGTCGACGCCGAGTTCAAGGAAGTAAAGAAGGACTAAGCCGGGTTGCGATGGCACCGCACGCCGCGCGCGAGACGCGCGCGGCGCGGCTGAACAGCGGTCTGTCTTTCCTTCCGGATGGCCGGATCGACTCCACGCCTGGCGGGCTTCGCGGCCCTCCGGGCACATTTGTTTTTTGGCGGGTGCTGCGCGAGCCGTCCGCGGACGGCGCAGCGCCAGACGAGTCGAGAGACTTTACTGCGGGCGAAAGGAGCCGCCGCGTGCGTGACGCGTGACGGCACAGTGAATCGATATGGCGAAACGGGATTACTACGAGGTTCTGGGCGTCGCAAAGAATGCGAGCGACGACGAAATCAAGAAGGCATATCGCAAGCTTGCGATGAAGTACCACCCTGACCGCAATCCTGACAGCAAGGATGCGGAGGAGCATTTCAAGGAGGCGAAGGAAGCCTATGAAATGCTGTCGGACGGCCAGAAGCGGGCGGCGTACGATCAGTACGGCCACGCTGGCGTCGATCCGAACATGGGCGGTGCGGGCGGGCAGGGCTTCGGCGGCTTCGCGGATGCGTTCGGCGACATCTTCGGCGACATCTTCGGCCAGGCCGCGGGCGGCGCCGCGCGCGGCGGCCGTGGCGGTCCGCAGGTGTATCGCGGCGCCGACCTGCGCTACAGCATGGAGATTACGCTCGAGCAGGCCGCACACGGCTACGACACGCAGATCCGCGTGCCGAGCTGGGTATCGTGCGAAGTCTGTCACGGGTCGGGTGCGAAGCCGGGCACGAAGCCCGAAACCTGCCCGACCTGTCACGGCCAGGGCACGGTGCGCATGTCGCAGGGCTTCTTCAGCATCCAGCAGACCTGTCCGAAGTGCCACGGCACCGGCACCTACATCCCGGAGCCTTGCGCGCATTGCCACGGCTCGGGCAAGGTGAAGGAAACCAAGACGCTCGAAGTGAAGATCCCCGCTGGCATCGACGACGGGATGCGGATCCGTTCGGCGGGCAACGGCGAGCCGGGCATCAACGGCGGGCCGCCGGGCGACCTGTACGTCGAGATCCACATCAAGCCGCATTCGGTATTCGAGCGCGACGGCGACGATCTGCACTGCCAGATGCCGATCCCGTTTACGACCGCCGCACTCGGCGGCGAGATCGAGGTGCCGACGCTGGCCGGCCGTGCGTCGTTCCCGGTGCCGGAAGGCACGCAGTCGGGCAAGACGTTCCGTCTGCGCGGCAAGGGTATCAAGGGTCTGCGTTCGAGCATCGCGGGCGATCTGTACGTGCATGTGCAGGTCGAGACGCCCGTGAAGCTGACCGACCAGCAGCGCGATCTGCTCAAGCAGTTCGAGAAGTCGCTGGCCGAGGGCGGTGCGCGTCACAGCCCGCAGAGCAAGAGCTGGTTCGACCGCGTGAAGAGCTTCTTCGAGTAATGGCATGACTGAAGGCAACGAGAGCGCGTCGTTCGCGCTCTTGGACGATTGCGACTCGACCGCGTCCGCGCGGTCGAGTCGTTTGTATTCGGGTTTCGTGCGCGAACGCGTGTGCACGGATCCCGCGCGGCTCGACGAACTCGATGCGGCGGTCGCGCAGGACTTGCGCGATGGGCTGCATGCGGTCGTTGTCGGCGATTACGAATTCGGACGCAATCTGGAACGAGCGCAGCCGGGCGATGCCCCGCTGCGCTTTTTGCTGTATGCGCGCTGCGAGCGCCTGTCGCGCGACGAAGTCGACGCGTGGCTCGCGCGGCAGGACGGCGGCGGCGCGCCGTCGATCTCGGGCGTCGCGCATGTTGCGAAAAGCGTGTCGCGCGACGCGTTCGACGCGGCGATCGCGGCTGTGCACGACGCGTTGCGCGCGGGCGACTCATACCAGATCAACTACACGTACCGGCTGAATTTCGACATGTTCGGCCCGCCGCCTGCGCTGTATCGGCGGCTGCGCGCGCGCCAGCCGGTGCGTTACGGCGCGCTGATCGCGCTGCCCGACGGCGCGTGGGTCGTGTCGTGTTCGCCGGAGCTGTTCGTCGAGAAGCGCGGTGACGTGCTGCGCGCCCGGCCGATGAAGGGCACCGCGCCGCGCTCGGCCGACCCGCGCGAGGATGCGGCGGCCGCTGCGTTCCTCGCGAGCGATCCGAAGAACCGCGCGGAAAACGTGATGATCGTCGACCTGCTACGCAACGACGTGTCGCGGATTGCGCGCACGGGCACGGTCAAGGTGCCGGCGCTGTTCTCGGTCGAGCCGTATGCATCGGTGTGGCAGATGACGTCGACGGTCGAGGCCGGCTGGCGCGACGGGACGACGTTCGCGCAGATGCTGCGTGCGCTGTTCCCGTGCGGATCGATCACCGGTGCGCCGAAGCACAAGACGATGGAACTGATCGATGCGATCGAGTCGACACCGCGCGGGCTCTATACGGGCGCGATCGGCTGGCTCGACGCGTCGCACGGCGGCGCGGCCGGCTGCGGCGATTTCTGCCTGTCGGTGGCGATCCGGACGTTGACGCTCGATCCGGCCGGCTACGACACGGGCCGCGCGGCCACTGTCAACGTAGGCCGGCGACGCGGCAGGATGGGCGTCGGCGCGGGCATCGTGCTCGACAGCGTCGCGGCCGACGAATATGCGGAGTGCGAATTGAAGGCGCGCTTCCTGACCGATGCCGATCCCGGCTTCCAGTTGTTCGAAACGACCGCCGCGACGCGCGCGGACGGCATCCGCCATCTCGAACGTCATCTCGCGCGGCTGCAACGCAGCGCGGACGCGTTCGGCTTTCGCGTCGACACCGATGCGCTGCGCCGCGAGATCGACGCACGCTGCGCGGCGCTCGACGGCGACGGCCCGTACCGGATGAAGCTCGCGCTCGCGAAGGACGGCGCGGTCGAGATCATCGCCGTGCCGCTGAAGCCGCTGCCCGCAGGGCCGGTCGGCGTGATGCTCGCGTCGGCTCACGGCTTCGCGCCGACCCGCACCGACGACGCGCTGCTGCTGCACAAGACGACGCGCCGTGCCGAATACGATCGCGCGTGGCAGGCGGCCGAAGCGCTCGGCGGGTTCGACATGCTGTTCGTCAACGAGCGCGGCGAGGTGACGGAAGGCGGGCGCTCGAACCTGTTCGTGAAGCTCGATGGCGTGTGGGTGACGCCGCCGTTGTCGTGCGGTGTGTTGCCGGGCGTGATGCGTGGTGTGCTGCTCGACGATCCGGCAGTAGGCGCACAAGAGCGTGTGCTGACGCTCGACGATGTGCTGAACGCGGATGAGTTGATGATCTGCAATGCGTTGCGCGGGCCGATGGCAGCGCGGCTGATTCACGGCTGCGCACCAACCTGAACGTGGATTACTTCCGCGGCGTACATTGCCAGCTTTGTACGATGGCGTGTCCACGTCTGTAGCGCGCGACGCAAGTCTGTGCCTGTTTGCCCAGTGGCCGTGCGATCACGACGCTCGTATTGCCGTAGTCACACGAGACCCAGTAGTCTTCACGGTTTTCGGCGAGCGACCAGGTATAAATGTCGCTTTTGGATTCGGAGCGCGAGCGGTTCGGCAGCAACGACATCATCCGGTCCGGCGGCCCTGACCAGAAGGTCACGCTGGCAAGCGGATAGGTGCTTTGCGTATCGAAGTTTTTCCAGCCATCGGGCGGTTGACCGTCGAGCTGCTGGGTAACGGCGAGGCGTGCGGGGCAGTCTGCTGTCGCAGCGGACGCGGGTAATGTGACGAGCGAACTGTATGCGAGTGCGGCGATGGCGAGCAGTCGATACGGTGTTTGGCGGGTGAACATCGTCATTTCACGACTGAAAATGCATCGGCGTTATTGCTTGGATCGATGTAACGGCCATTCTTGTCCTTGCCTTTGAACGGGATGCATCTTCTCTGAATTGCCTTGAGTGAGCGCCATTGTTCGACAACATGGATGCCGCGCACATCCCGGCCCAGATAGAACGCCGCATGATTGCCATGCGATCGGCTTGGGTAGCGATCGTTCTCGAAAGTCGCAATGACGGTTCCGACACGGATACTCCGATCGTCGCTTGCTTTTTTTCCCGGGCGCCAGATGGCGGTGGGGCCGACGGAAGTATAAATTTTGACCAGCGCGACGCATTCTCCGTCACCTGCCAGCTTTTGCCCAACGAGTTCAGCCGCCTTTTCATAGACATGAGCCATCTGCGACCACTCCTTCGATTGACGAAGGCTTGATGGTCGCAGCGACGAGGGCGAGCACAAATAGGACGAGTTAGAAAGTATGCGTTGTCCGGCAATGCGGTACGAGAAACGGCGTACCGCATTGCCGGCCGCGTCAGCGAGTGTGCTGCAGCGATCGACGGCAGCGCGCCACGGCGCTGCCGGTCAGCTCAGAACGAGTGTTCCGGGGCTGGGAACGAGCCGTCCTTCACCGCGTGCACGTAAGCTTCGACGGCTGCCTGGATGTTCGGCTGGCCCTGCATGAAATCCTTCACGAAACGCGGACGCTTGCCGGGGAAAATGCCGAGCATGTCGTGCAGCACCAGCACCTGGCCCGAGCAGTCGGCGCCCGCGCCGATGCCGATTGTCGGCACGCGCAGCATGTGCGTGACCTCGGAACCGATGAGGGTCGGCACGGCCTCTAGCAGGACGACCTGCGCGCCGGCTTCCTCGACCGCGCGCGCGTCGCGCAGCAACTGCGCGGCGCTGGCCTCGGTCTTGCCCTGCACCTTGAAGCCGCCGAAAGCGTGCACCGACTGCGGCGTGAGGCCCACGTGCGCACACACGGGCACCGCGCGTTCGACGAGGAAGCGGATCGTTTCGGCGAGCCATTCGCCGCCTTCGAGCTTGATCATCTGCGCACCGGCGCGCATCAGCTTCACGGCGCTTGCAAATGCCTCGGCCGGCGTGCCGTACGTGCCGAACGGCAGGTCGGCCATGATCAGCGCGCGCGGCTGTGCACGCGCGACGCACGCGGTGTGGTAGGCGATGTCGTCGAGCGACACGGGCAGCGTGGTCGTATGACCCTGCAGCACATTGCCGAGCGAGTCGCCGATCAGCAGCACGTCGACGCCGGAGCGATCGAGCAGCGACGCGAAGCTCGCGTCGTAGCAGGTGAGCATCGCGATCTTCTCGCCGGCCTCGCGCATTGCCTGCAGCTTGGGCACCGTCACGGCAGGCCGGCTCGACTCCTGGAGATAGGTCATGGGAAATCCGGTTCGATAGGTGAAAAACGACAGGCGAGGACGCGTCAGCGCGTCGTCTCGCCCTTGACGAAGAATTCCTTGCGGCCGCGCATCGTGTCGATGCGCTCGATCAGCAGGGCGAGGTCTTCGGGGGAATCCAGCGGGTTCAGGTGTTCGGCCGCGACCGTCAGCACCGGCGTGCGGTCGTAGTGATAGAAGAATTCGTTGTACGCGTCGACGAGCGAGCGCAGGTACGCATCGCTGATCTGCAGTTCCATCGGCAGCCCGCGCTTCTGGATACGCGAGAACAGCACCTCGGGGCTTGCCTGCAAGTAGACGACGAGATCGGGCGCGCTTGCCTGCGGCACGTCGACGTGCGTCGCGATCGATCGGTACAACTGCCATTCGTCTTCCGGCAGGTTCAGACGCGCGAAGATGTCGTTCTTCTGCGGCATGAAGTCGGCGATGACGGGGCGGCCGGTTTCGAGCGCACCGATCAGCTCGCGCGCCTGCTGCGCGCGCTGCAGCGCGAACGACAGTTGCACGGGCAGCGCGTAGCGCGCGGTGTCGCGATAGAAGCGCTCGAGAAACGGGTTGTCCTGCGGGCGTTCGAGCAGCGTCTGCATCGACCAGCGCTCGGCGAGCAGGCGCGCGAGCGTCGTCTTGCCGACGCCGATCGGGCCTTCGATCACGAGGTAGCGATGCGGGGCGCGCAGGTCGGGCGCGGTGACGGTCAGCGGAGTCGGGTTCATCGGCAGGGGTTCTTGTCGGCGTCCGCGCCGGCGGCAAGGGCCTTCTGCATCAGGCATTGACAGGTCTGCACCTTCTCGACGCGCTGGTCCGCGACGGCGGCGAGATACGCGTCGGCGCGGCCACGCGCGGGGATGTCGAGCGCCGGCTCGATCTCGACGAGCGGCACGAGTGCAAATGCGCGATCGGTGAGGCGCGGGTGCGGGACGATCAGGTCGGGTTCGTCGATCGAATCGGCGCCGAACAGCAGGATGTCGAGGTCCAGCGTGCGCGGCGCGTTGCGATACGGGCGCTCGCGCCCGAAGTGATGCTCGATCTTCTGGCAGAGCGCGAGCAGCTCCCGAGCCGACAGCGTCGTGTCGAGCTTGACGACGCAGTTGTAGTAATCGTCGCCGCCCGCTTCGAAGGGCGCCGTGCGATACAGGCTCGATTTGCCGAGGATCGAGATGGTGCGCTGCTGCGCAAGGCACACCACCGCGTCCTTCAGGGTCTGGCGCGCATCGCCGAGATTCGCCCCCAGTCCGATATATGCAACCGTCATGGCATCACTTCCTACGTCGTTCGCCGGCGAGCGCGTCAGTCGTCGGAACCGCCTGCGGTGTCCGGCGCCTGCTCGGCTGCGCCTTCGTCCTGCTGGCGGTTTCGCGCGCCGCCGCGGCGGCGCCGCTTGCGGGGCGATTTTTCCTTCGAGCCGCCCTGCGTGAGGAGTGCCTCGCGCGCGGCTGCGTCGCCTTCGATGAAATCCGTCCACCACTGTCCGACTTCGGTTTCGAGCTCGCCGGATTCGCAGCGTAACAGGAGGAAATCATACCCCGCTCTAAACCTTTGGTGTTCCAGCAGCCGCATCGCGCTGCGGCCCGAGCGTTTTTCGAGGCGCAACTGCAGGCCCCAGATCTCGCGCATGTCGGCCGAGTAGCGCTTGTGGATCGCGAGTTTCTCGGTCTGCATGTCGAGCACGTCGTCCATCGCGCGATGGAGCGCCGGCACGGGGATTTCGCCTTCGGCCGTGTATTGCTCGAAGCGCTGGCGCATGTCGTGCCACAGCAGCGTCGCGAACAGGAAGCCCGGCGACACTGGCTTGCCGGCACGCACGCGCGCGTCGGTGTTGTTCAGCGCGAGCGTGATGAATTTCTCGCCCTGCGGCTGTTCGAGTACGACGTCGAGGAGCGGCAGCAGCCCGTGGTGCAGCCCTTCCTTGCGCAGTCGCTGCAGGCACGCGAGCGCGTGGCCCGACAGCAGCAGCTTCAGCATTTCGTCGAACAGGCGCGCGGCCGGCACGTTGTTGATCAGGTCGGCGAGCGCGTTGATCGGCTCGCGCGTGTGCGGCTCGATCTCGAAGCCGAGCTTCGCAGCGAAACGCACGACGCGCAGCATGCGCACCGGATCCTCGCGAAAGCGCGTGGCCGGATCGCCGATCATCCGCAGCAGACGGGCGCGCATGTCGGCCATCCCGTCGTGATAGTCGAGCACCGTCTGCGTCGACGGGTCGTAGTACATCGCGTTGATCGTGAAGTCGCGGCGTGCGGCGTCTTCGTGCTGTTCACCCCATACGTTGTCGCGCAGCACGCGGCCGCTCGCGTCCACCGCATGCGTGCGGCGGTCGAGCTCGTCGCGCTTGAGCCGCTTCGGCGGCTCGCTCGCGGCCGCCTCGGGCGGCGCGTCGACCAGCGCGCGGAATGTCGACACCTCGATCAGTTCCTGGCCGAACTGCACGTGGACGATCTGGAAGCGGCGGCCGATCAGGCGCGCGCGGCGGAACAGGCGCTGCACCTCGGTCGGCGTCGCGTCGGTCGCGACGTCGAAATCCTTCGGTGCGATGCCGAGCAGCAGGTCGCGGACGGCGCCACCGACGATGAATGCGCGAAAGCCCGCCTGTTGCAGCGTGTCGGTCACGCGCACGGCGTTCTTCGAGATCAGCGACGGGTCGATGCCATGCACGCTGGCCGGCACGACGGTCGGTTCGTGATTGCTGCGCGGCTTCTTCGCGGCGCTGCCGCGATGACCCTTCGCGGGGCGTGCAGCAGGAGCCGTTTCGTCGGCGGGGGCCACGGCGGGCGACGTTTGTTCGGTGCCGTCCTGGCCGAGCAGCTTGCGGATGAATTTTTTGATCACGACGTTCAGAAGAGATCGAGGATGCGCCAGCCGCGGTCGCTTGCATGCGCGCGCAGCGTGTCGTCGGGGTTGGTCGCGATCGGGTCGGTGACTTTCTCGAGCAACGGGATGTCGTTGTGCGAGTCGCTGTAGAAGTAGCTGTGTTCGAAGTCGCCCCAGTGCTTGCCGAGCGACGCGAGCCACGCTTCGGTGCGCACGATCTTGCCTTCGCGGTAGCTCGGCGTGCCCGTGGGCCGGCCAGTGTACGGCGAATCGGGATGTCCGTCGGTCGTTTCTACCTCGCATGCGATCAGCGTGTCGACGCCGAATGCGGCGGCGATCGGACGCGTGATGAATTCGTTGGTCGCGGTCACGACGCAGCAGAGGTCGCCAGCGTCGATGTGCTTGCGCACGAGCTCGAGCGCGGCGGGCGTCATTGCGGGCCGGATCACTTCATGCATGTACTGCTCGTGCCATTCGGCGAGCTGCGCGCGCGAATACTTCGCGAGCGGCGTGAGCATCGCGCACAGGTACGCATGGATGTCGAGCTGGCCGGCCTTGTAGTCGGCGAAGAACTGATCGTTCTGACGCGAGAAGCTTTCCGCGTCGACGATGCCGAGCTTCACCATGAAGCGGCCCCATTCGTGGTCGCTATCGGTCGGGATCAGCGTGTGATCGAGGTCAAAGAGTGCCAGATTAGTCATGGAAGCGCATTTTACTCGAAGCGGTTCGGGCCTGTGCCCGGCGGTGCGATGTCGTCGCCGGGACGGGCCAGCATCCGGCGCAGCAGCGGCAGCGTGACGGCGCGTTTCTGCTCGAGCGAGAAGCGGTCGAGCGCGTCGAGCAGCGCCATCAGGCTCGGCATGTCGCGGCGGAAATGGGTGAGCAGATAGGCGGCGATGTCGTCGGTGAGCGCGATGCCGCGCTCCTTCGCCGCGAGCTTGAGCACGGCGATCTTGCCGGCGTCCGACGGCGGCGACAGGTGGAACACGAGCCCCCAGCCCAGGCGCGTGCGCAGGTCCTCGCGCACGTCGAGCGCGAGCGGCGCCGCGGGGCCTGCCGCGACGAACGCGCTCGACGGGTGTGCGCGGACCTCGTTGAACAGGTTGAACAGCGCGACCTGCTGCGCGTCGCTCATCCGGTCGCAGTCGTCGATCGCGTAGATGCCGATGCGCGGGTCGAACGTGAACGCGCCGAGCGGGCTTTGCGGCGTCAGATAGCGCGCGTAGCCGTACGACGCGTCGCTCACGAGCGCCTGCAACAGGTGGGTGCGGCCGCTGCCGGGCTCGCCCCAGATGTAGAACGATCGATCCGGCACGGGCCCCGCCGCGAGCGCGAGGTCGAGCTTCTGAAGCCGCGAGACGAGCTCGTCGTTCTCCTCATTCATGATGAAGTTGTCGAACGTGGCGGGCGGCGGCGTGCCGAGATCGAGCGTCAGTTGACGGGACACAACAGTCACAATGCGGGTCGGTTGAAAAAACGCGTGCCGTACGCCGGGCACGCGCGCGGGGATGCCGTTCCGGGGTTTGCACGCGCGGCCGCACGCACGGCGGCACGCGGGTTTCGGCGCGGCTCGCGTAGCGTTGAAAACGGGGACGTGTCGACCAAGATGCAATCCCTGACGATTCGGTGCTGGGAATTCCGGCCAACGGGCCGGCTTCGGGTAAAATCGCATTTTACCGACCTTCTCGCATTCCCCCATGAATCCTCCGAAATCCGCTCCCGACGCTCAGGGTCTGTCCTACCGTGACGCAGGCGTCGACATCGACGCAGGCGACGCGCTCATCGACAAGATCAAGCCTTTTGCGAAGAAAACCCTGCGCGACGGCGTGCTCGGCGGCATCGGCGGGTTCGGCGCGCTGTTCGAAGTGCCGAAGAAGTACAAGGAGCCCGTGCTCGTGTCGGGCACCGACGGCGTCGGCACCAAGCTCAAGCTCGCCTTTCATCTGAACAAACACGACACCGTCGGCCAGGATCTCGTCGCGATGAGCGTGAACGACATCCTCGTGCAGGGCGCCGAGCCGCTGTTCTTCCTCGACTACTTCGCGTGCGGCAAGCTCGACGTCGACACGGCCGCAACGGTCGTCAAGGGCATCGCGCACGGCTGCGAACTGTCGGGCTGCGCGCTGATCGGCGGTGAAACGGCCGAAATGCCGGGCATGTACCCGGACGGCGAATACGACCTGGCCGGTTTCGCGGTCGGCGCGGTCGAGAAGAGCAAGATCATCGACGGCAGCGCGATCGCCGAAGGCGACGTGGTGCTCGGCCTCGCATCGAGCGGCATCCACTCGAACGGCTTCTCGCTCGTGCGCAAGATCATCGAGCGCGCGAACCCGGATCTGTCCGCCGATTTCCACGGCCGCTCGCTGGCCGACACGCTGATGGCGCCCACGCGCATCTACGTGAAGCCGCTGCTCGCGCTGATGCAGAAGCTGCCGGTCAAGGGCATGGCGCACATCACCGGTGGCGGCCTCGTCGAGAACATTCCGCGCGTGCTGCGCGAAGGCCTCACCGCCGAGCTGGACCAGAACGCATGGCCGCTGCCGCCGCTGTTCAAGTGGCTGCAGGAGCACGGCGGCGTCGCCGACGCGGAAATGCACCGCGTGTTCAACTGCGGGATCGGGATGGCCGTGATCGTCGCGGCGGCCGATGCCGACGCAGCGATCGCCGACCTGACGGCCGCCGGCGAACAGGTGTGGAAGATCGGCACCGTGCGTGCGAGCCGCGAAGGCGAGGCGCAGACGGTCGTGGTCTGACGCGCCGCACGCAACGATAGCGCCGCAACGCAAGCCGCCCGGAGTCGATCCGGGCGGTTTTTTTTCGGGCGTCGCTTGCGGGGTAGCGATCCGCGCGTGTGTCAGGTTGTTGCGCGGCCGTCCAGCACGCGTTCGAGCGCATCCAGCGCGTGTGCCGTCGCGTCCGGCGCGACGCAGTCGACCACGACCCGCTCGGGCATCGCACGCAGCCACGTGATCTGCCGTTTGCACAGCTGGCGTGTCGCGAAAATGCCCTTGTCGCGCATGGTTCGATAGTCGGTGTCGCCATCGAGGAATTCCCACGCCTGCCGGTAGCCGACGCAGCGCATCGACGGCAGGCCCAGATGGAGATCCTCGCGGCGGCGCAGCCGTTCGACTTCGTCGATGAAGCCCGCTTCGAGCATCGCGTCGAAGCGTTGTGCGATGCGTGCGTGCAGCACGGCGCGGTCCGACGGTTCGAGCGCGACCGGCACGAAGCGGTAAGCCGCGGCCGCATCGTCCACGGGGCGGGGCGCGGCGAGCAGCGCCGACATCGGCTGCCCGCTCAGCATGAACACTTCGAGTGCGCGCTGGATCCGCTGTGAATCGTTCGGTGCGAGGCGCGCGGCCGTCGCGGGGTCGACCTGCGCGAGCCGCGCATGAAGCGCCGGCCAGCCATCGCGCGCGGCCTCGGCATCGAGTTCCGCGCGCACCGCTGCATCGGCGGTCGGCAGGTCGTTGAGTCCCTGCGTCAGCGCCTTGTAGTACAGCATCGTGCCGCCCGCGAGCAGCGGCGTGCGGCCGCGCGCGGCGATCTCGCCGAGCAGGCGCAGCGTGTCCGCTCGGAAGCTGGCCGCCGAATACGCGTCGGCCGGGTCGATGATGTCGATCAGATGGTGCGGCACGCTCGCGCGCTCGTCGCGCGTCGGTTTCGCGGTGCCGATATCCATGTCGCGGTAGACGAGCGCCGAATCGACGCTGACGATCTCGATCGGGCGACGCGCGGCGAGCGCCAGCGCCGCGGCCGTCTTGCCCGATGCGGTGGGGCCGAGCAGGCAGGCGATCGTCGTCGGTTGGGTCCGTGGCGAAGCGTTCATTGCCCGCGCATGAAGAGGCGGTCGAGATCGTTCAGCGTGAGCTGATACCACGTTGGCCGGCCGTGATTGCACTGGTCCGCGCGTTCGGTCGCTTCCATCTGGCGCAGCAGCGCGTTCATCTCGTCGAGCGTCAGGCGCCGGTTCGCGCGCACCGCGTGGTGGCAGGCGAGCGTGCCGAGCAGTTCGTGCTGGCGCTCGGTGAGTACGCGCGAGCCGCCGAATGCGTGTAGATCGGCGAGCACCGCGCGCGCGAGCGACTGCAGGTCCGCATCCTTCAGCAGCGCGGGCACCGCACGGATCGCGAGCGTCGTCGGCGACAGCACCGCGAGGTCGAAACCGAGCGATTCGAGCGTGTCGCGCTCTTCCTCGACCGTGCCGATCTCGACCGGCGTCGCCGTCATCGATATCGGCAGCAGCAGCGACTGCACGGCCACCGAACGGTCGGCGAGCGCATTCTTGAACTGTTCGTACAGGATTCGCTCGTGGGCCGCGTGCATGTCGACGATCACGAGGCCGTGCGCATTCTGTGCGAGCACGTAGATGCCGTGGATCTGGCCGAGTGCGAAGCCGAGCGGCTGCTCGTCATGCGGGCTGGCGGCGATCGGCGATGCGGCGAAGCCCGGCAGCGGCGCGGCCGGCGCGCCTGTCGAATCGTGCGCGACGCCGGTCGTGCCGTCCGGCGTGCCCGCGCCGGTATCCTTGCGGCCGAACAGTGCATCGTAGAGCGCGAGCGGCTGCGCGACGGGCAGCGTGCCCTGTGTCATGCGAGCCTGGCGCATCCACGTGTTGCCCGCCGACGATGACGACGACGAGAAGCCGCTGCCGCCCGTGCCGGTGGCTGCGCCCTGGCCGAGCGGCGTATTCAGGAACGACGCGGGGCCGGCGGGGGCCGGTTCGAGATGCGCGGCATGGCCGCCCGCGGTGGTTTCCGGCGACGCGCCCGCATGGCGGGCCAGTGCGCGCTGCACCGCGTGGAATACGTATTGGTGAATCGAGCGCGAATCGCGGAACCGCACTTCGATCTTCGACGGGTGCACGTTCACGTCGACGGCTTCGGGCGGCAGGTCGAGGAACAGCACGTACGACGGGTAGCGGTCGCCATGCAGGACGTCCTCGTAGGCTGCGCGCACCGCGTGCGTGAGCAGCTTGTCGCGCACGAAGCGGCCGTTGACGAAGAAATACTGCTGGTCGGCGCGGCCGCGGCTCGCGGTCGGCAGGCCCGCGCAGCCGTAGACGGCGAGCGGCCCGGCCTGCTCGTCGAGCGGCAGGTGCGCGGTGGCGAAGCTGTCGCCGAGGATCTTCGCGACCCGCTGTGCGGGCTCGGTCGCGTTCCAGTGCTCGACGGCCTTGCCGTTGTGCAGCACCGAGATTGCGACGTCCGGCCGCGCGAGCGCCGCGCGGCGGATCATTTCGAGGCAGTGGCCGAACTCGGTCTGCTCGCTTTTCAGGAATTTGCGGCGCGCGGGCGTGTTGAAGTACAGCTCGCGCACCTCGATCGTCGTGCCGACCGCGCCGGCCGCCGGCGACAGCGCGCCGGTGGTCGCATCGATCTTCATCGCGTGCGCGACGTCGGCCGTGCGGCTCGTGATCGACATCTCGGCGACGGATGCGATCGACGCGAGCGCTTCCCCGCGAAAACCCAGCGTGGCGACCGCTTCGAGCTCTTCGAGCGAGCGGATCTTGCTGGTCGCGTGGCGCATCAATGCGAGCGGCAGCTCGTCGGGCGGAATCCCGCAGCCGTCGTCGGTGATCGAGATGCGCTTGACGCCGCCTTCTTCGAGGACGATGCGCAGTGTCGTCGCGCCGGCGTCCATCGCGTTCTCGAGCAGCTCCTTGACGACCGATGCCGGGCGTTCGACGACCTCGCCCGCGGCGATCTGGCTGATCAGCTGGTCGGGCAGGGGCTGGATCGCGCGCAGCGGGCGCGGAGCAGGGGCGGGCGCGGCGCCCGCTGCCGTTTCGGTGATTTCGGACATGGCCGAATTATAGCGAGGCGGCGGATGCGTGCCGGCGTGGCCGACGGTTACGTTTTTTCACGGAGCCTTAAGGTAGTTTCGGTATGATGACTCCGTTTTGCGCGCCGCCTTGCGCGGCGGGCACTTTCCGCTTTTTCCGGCCGTTCCGGCCCTTTCGCCTTCGAGGAATCGCATTTGGATACGCTGCTTCATTTCGTCAATCTGGTCCTGCACATCGACGCGTTCCTCGGCGATTTCATCCGGCAGTACGGCGCATGGGTGTATCTGGTGTTGTTCCTGATCGTGTTCTGCGAGACCGGGCTCGTCGTGTTGCCTTTCCTGCCCGGCGATTCGCTGCTGTTCATCGGCGGCGCGTTCGCGGCGACGGGCGACATGAACGTTGGCGCGCTGATCGTGCTGCTGCTGGTCGCGGCGATTTCCGGCAATACCGTGAACTACCTGATCGGCCGCTGGATCGGGCCGAAGGTGTTCAATACCCATATCCCGGTGCTCGAGCGCTTCCTCGATCGCGCCGCGTTGCAGAAAACCCACTCGTTCTACGACAGGCACGGCGGCAAGACCATCGTGCTCGCGCGCTTCATTCCTGTCGTGCGCACGTTCGCGCCGTTCGTCGCGGGGGCGTCGTCGATGAGCGCCGCGCGCTTCCAGCTGTTCAACGTGCTCGGCGCGGTGTTCTGGGTGCTGCTGCTGGTGCTGCTCGGCTACTTCTTCGGCAATATCCCGTTCATCCGTCAGTACCTGAACGTGATCGTGCTGGCGGGGATCGGCGCGGCGATCGTGCCGGTCGTGCTCGGCGGGCTGTGGAAGATGGTGCGCGGGCGCCAATCGGGCGGTACGCAGAAGACGGGCGGCCGCTGAGGCGGCGTATTTCCCGTCGGTCTTCGGCGCAATAAAAAAGCGTGGCGGTTGCCACGCTTTTTTTTCGTCCTCGCGATTCCGGCAATTGCCGGCGGGCGGTGCCGTCACGCGTTGCGGTGCGAGATCGGCGTTTCGGGCGTCGGGTATTGCGCGTCGCGGAACGTCTCGAGTATCACGCGGTTGGTATCGCAGTACACCTGCCAGTAGTTCTCCGGCTGCGTCGACGGGCGAACGAACAGCAGCGGGCCCTCCGGCGTGAATTGCAGCACGCCGACGTCCGGGGCCGGCACTTTCATCACGTTCGGGATCGACTGGATCTGCGTCTTCAGGCGGTCGATCGCATCGGCCGCATCGACGCCGTTCGCGATCTTCGCGGTCAGGTCGACCCGGCGGTGCGGCGTCGCGCTGTAGTTCGCGATGTTGTCCGAGAAGATCTTGTTGTTGCCGACGATCGTCACGACATTGTCGGCGGTGATGATCGTCGTGCCGAACAGGCCGAGTTCCTTCACCGTGCCGGTGACGCCGCCCGCGCTGATCACGTCGCCGATCTTGAACGGGCGCAGCACCTGCATGAACACGCCGGCCGCGAAGTGGGCGAGCAGGCCGCCCCAGGCGGTGCCGATCGCTAGACCGAGACCGGCGAGCAGCGCGGCGAACGACGTGGTCTGCACGCCGAAGATCTGCAGGATCGCGAGGATCAGCAGGATCGTCAGCAGCACGCCGACGACCGAGGTCAGGTAGTCGGTGAGCGTCGGGTCGACCTTGCCGCTGCGGCGCACGACCTTGCCGAGCAGACGGGTGCCGATGCGGATCGCCCACCGGCCGACGAACCACAATACGATCGCGGCGAGGAGGTTCAGGCCGAAGTCGAGGCCGCGGGTCATCAGGAATTGCTGGGCGGTTTCCAGGTTCAGCATGGGAGCTCCTAAATGGAAAGGGGCCGGCTGGCGGCTTTTCGACGGATGGTTATAACCGAAGAGAAGGCGCTCGATGATGAAAGAGTGTTAAAGGCCGGGCGCGAAAAAGCCCGGATTTCGCGATTGTCGAGTGGGCGTTTGGGCAAAATATTCTATGAACGGTGCGCGCGTTCAGTGGTGCATATCGGATAATGCTGCCGAAATTATCACTATCCCAAGCCCTATTTCTCGATCATGGCGACACAAAAAAACGGGGTTCCGCGCTGCGTGCTGATTACGGGCGCCACGGGCGGCATCGGTTCAGCGCTGGCGCAGGAATATGCGCGAGCCGGCACGGCGGTGCTGATTCTGCACGGCCGCAAGACCGCGCTGCTGCAGCAAGTGAGCGATGCGTGCACGGCGCTCGGCGCGCGCGTCATCACGGCCGCATTCGACGTGCGCGACCACGATACGTTGCGCAACTGGGTCAGCGAAATGAGCGAGACCGAGGCGCCCGATCTCGTGATCGCCAATGCCGGGGTCAATATCAACACCGGGCCCGGGCATCAAGGCGAAGAGTGGGACGACATGCACCGTCTGCTGGACGTGAACGTCAAGGCCAGCATGGCAACCGCTCATGCAGCGATGCCCGCGATGCGCGCGCGCCGCGGCGGCCAGATCGCGCTGATCAGTTCCCTCGCCGCATGGCGCGGATTGCCCGAGACGCCGAGCTACAGCGCGAGCAAGGCTGCGGTGAAGGCGTACGGAGAGGCGATGCGCGACGGGCTGGCGGCCGAAGGCGTGAAGGTCAACGTGATCATGCCCGGCTATGTGGAGTCGCAGATGTGCTTCGATATGCCGGGCCCGAAGCCGTTTCTGTGGAAAGCGCCGAAGGCGGCGCGCGTGATCCGGCTCGGCCTGAGTACCAATCGTGCGCGAATCAGCTTTCCATTCCCGCTGAATCTCGGGTGTTTCCTGCTGGCAGGACTACATCCGGCCGTGTCCGGCTGGTTCCTGAGCCGGCTGGGTTACGAGTAAGCGTGATTTGCTCGGGCGCGGTGTGGATGATCCCGATCGGCTGAGCGGTCGGCCGCTGCAGCAGTGCCTGTGCGGCCACGCGCAGCGCATGGAGGCGGGCCGGGTCGCCGGCCAGCGCGCATAGCGCTTCCACCCAGCTTTGCGGATCGTTGTCGAGCAGCAGGCCGTTCTCGTCGTGCCGGATCACCTCGTGATACGGGCCGACGGCGGCATACAGCCCCACGGCCCGGCAGCGGGCGATGTCGTAGGCCTTCACATGCGCGCGGGCGGCGTTGAATTCCGACGGCAGCAGCGGGGCGAGGCCGATATGGCCGTCCAGCAGGCGGCAATGGCCGCGGTAGTTGGCCCAGTCCATCGGATGCACGACCCGTGTGCGCGGCAGGCCGCGATACAGCACGTTCACCGCGTGCGAGCCGATCAGCTCGAAATGGACGTTCGAACAGCGCGCGAGCACTTGCGCCATGATCGGCTGCAGCCACGAAATTTCGGCTTCGTGCGCGGCGCTCCCGTGATAGAACACGAGGATCGGCGACTCCGCCGATGCGTTGCGCACCCGCTGCGTGCGCGCATCCTCAGGCAGCGCGCGCGGCGTCACGAGGGTGGCGGCGCGTTCCGGATAGCGATCGCGCAGCGCCTGCGTGGAAAACCAGTATTCCGTCGCAAGGTAGCGGATGTCCGCGGTATGCGCATGGCAGTACTTGCGGAGTTTTTTCACGTACGGCCGCGGCAAGCCGTTCCATGACCGCGGATGCAGCAAGTCGTCGTCCATGAAATAGACGATGCGTGCCAGTTGCACGCGATGAATGCGCAGCGCCCGCGCCCATCGCGCATTCAGATAGCGGATGATGATGACCGCCGTCCCCGGCGCGAGATCGCCCGGCTCCGGAACTGCGCTGTCCAGGTTCTTGTAGACGACCGGCAACCCGAGCTCCTGCAGGCGCGGGAGCACGTAATAATCCGTGGACGGATTTTCGCCTTGATGCAAAACCAGCCAGCGCTGCACCGCCGTGTTGTGACGGAGGTGAGACGGGCCGTGCGCCGATTTTCGGTATAGGAGCCTGCGCAACATCAGGATATTAAATACGTGTGGTTGGTCGGTGCGCGTCGTCGCAGCTCATGCGGAATCGGTCTCGACATGAGCGGCGACTTTGATCTCTCGGTGATTCGGGGATTCTAAAGACATTTGATTGTGTGTGCGTTACCGACGACGTCAAATTTATATGGGGTCATCGTCGTAACGATTTAAATCCGTAAAGCCGCGGCGTTGATGCGCGACGCGTGACGCGGCTGCCGTGCGTGTCTCCACGGGCCGGCCAGCGGCGCGAAGGCAGCTTCCGAGCGAATAAACCGGATTTTCCGCGGCTTCGAGCGGCAGCCCGTTAAAATACCGGCCACGAGCCGGCCGGGTAGAGGCGAACCGTGGACAAGTACAATGCGATTGCGTCAGCGGCGTGAGGAAATGCGCGACGATCGCGTGAATTGCGTTCACGATGAGCGTCGCTGCCGCCGCCGTCGGGTTGAGTGAACCGACGCGCGACTGCCGCTCGACATGAAGAACCCCATGAGCACACCGATATTCCATTATTCCGGCTTCGCGGCAAAACCCTCCGCTTTCGGCAATTGCCGGATCGCGCGGGTGCTTGCGGCCATATTTGTCGAGGCTCGTGTCTTTGACTGATTTTTCCGTCGCCCGGGGCGAAGTCACCGGACAGGCGCGGCCCGATGCGTTGGCGGGTTCGCTGCCGACTATCTATACGCAGGCGCCGGGCGTGCACCGCATCCCGACGCTCGCCGCGCTGCTCGACGATTTTCAACTGCACTACCGGTCGGTCGGCCAACCGGTCGCCGGCGCGGGCGTGCTCGCCTGGGGGCGCCGTCCGAGCGCGCTGGCTGCGCAGCGCTATGCGCAGAAGCACGGTCTCGCCGTCTATCACATCGAGGACGGCTTTTTGCGCTCCGTCGGACTCGGCAAGGACGATCCGCCGCTCGCGATCATTTTCGACGATGTCGGGCTTTATCTCGATGCGAGCCAGCCGTCGCGGCTCGAGTCGCTGATTGCGCAGCCGCTGCGCGACGACCAGATCGTGCGGGCTCGCGCACTGGCCGCGGCATGGCGGGATGGCCGCGTGTCCAAATACAACCATAGTCGCGATCTGGGAAGGGCATTGCCCGATGGTTGTGTATTGGTCGTGGACCAGACGCGCGGCGATGCATCGATTTCCTGCGGTCTCGCCGATGCCGCCAGCTTCCACCGGATGCTGACGGCCGCACTGCACGAGCATCCCGATCGCACGATCCTGCTCAAGGTCCATCCTGACGTCGTGTCCGGCCGCAAGCACGGCCACTTCGATCTCGACGCGGTGCGCGCGATGCCGCGCGTGCAGGTGCTGGACGACAACGTGCATCCGGCCAGCCTGCTGCCGCTGGTGCACGAGGTGTATACCGTCACGTCGCAACTCGGCTTCGAGGCGCTGATGTGGGGATTGCCGGTGCGTGTCTTCGGCATGCCGTTCTATGCGGGCTGGGGGCTGACGCGGGACGCGCTGCCGGCGCCCGCGCGACGCGGTGCGGCCACGCTGGAACAACTCGTTCACGCGGCGCTGATCGATTACTGCCGCTATGTCGATCCGGAAACCGGCAAGCGTTGCGAGGTCGAAACCGTGCTGGCATGGCTGGCGCTGCAGCGCCGGATGCGACAGCGATTCCCCGTCGACATCGATGCGCTCGGCTTTTCCGGCTGGAAGAAGGACTACGTGCGTCAATTCTTCGGCGGCAGTGCCGTTCGCTTTCGCTGGCGTGTGCCGAGGGCGATCGACCGCGCCGTTGCCACATGGGGGCGCAAGCTCGACGACCGGCTCGCGCCCGCGCTACCCGCAACGCAAAAGGTCATCCGCGTCGAGGATGGCTTCGTGCGCTCCGTCGGCCTCGGGGCCGATCTGACTCGTCCGCTGTCGTGGGTGCAGGACGACGTCGGCATCTATTACGACGCCACACGGCCTTCGCAGCTGGAAACGCTGCTCGCGCAAACCGTGTTCGCGCCCGAACTGCTCCAGCGCGCGGCGGTCCTGCGTCAGGCCATTTGCGACGCGGGCATTACCAAATACAACCTCGGCGGACACGCGAACTGGGTTCGTCCGGAGGGCAGGCGCGTGATTCTTGTGCCTGGACAGGTGGAGACCGATGCGTCGATCCGCTTCGGTGCGTCCGGCATTCGCGGCAATATGGATCTGTTGCAGGCTGTGCGTGCCGCCAATCCCGATGCGTATCTGCTGTACAAGCCGCACCCGGACGTGATGGCCGGCCTGCGCAAGGTGGGGCGAGGGGAGGACGACGCGGCGCAGTGGTGCGACGAGACGATTGGCTCGGTGTCGTTTCACCAGTTGCTCGGCAGCGTGGACGAAGTCCATGTGCTGACGTCGCTGGCCGGATTCGAAGCGCTGTTGCGCGGCGTGAAGGTGGTGACCTATGGGCAGCCGTTCTATGCGGGCTGGGGAGTGTCGCACGATGCGGGATTGACCGAGCCGGTGCGTCAGCGGCGCAACCGTGCGCTGACGCTGGACGAACTCGTTGCCGCCGCGCTGATTCTGTATCCCACGTATGTCAGCCGAACGACAAGACGCTTCACCACGCCGGAGCGTGCGCTGCAGGAACTCGTCGAATGGCGTGCTACGCCGCGGGTGCCACGTTGGCGACACTGGGTTGCACGGCTGTTTCGGGAGGCTTAGCGACCGGGCGCGTACCGGCCGGCTCGATGCCGCTGCCTTTCAACGAATCGAAGATCGGAACGTTTGACCGCAGCGCGCGATCGAGGCGCGGCGGCGGATCGACAAAGGCGCCGTGGCCGTTCACCTCGTCTTTCATCACGCGGCGCACGATTTCGACGCACGCTGCATCGCGGCCCGCACGGTTGTAGAACGAGCCGTGAATCTGGACGGTGGCGGCAATCGCCGCCACGAAGTCGTTGAGCAACGGCTTGTTGACGCGCTCGGGCGTGGTCCAGAACGTTTCCAGCGAACCCTGGTGTGTGAGCCCCGCAATGTCGTACATCGCCATGCCGAGCACTTTCACGGGGCAATTGGCGCGCAACGCATGCAGGCCCACGGTGGAATTCACCGCAATGACACCCTTGCTGTGCTTGATCGTGCGCTTGAGATCGCAGTCCGTCACGGCAATGACGCGCGACGCCACGTCGTAGCGTTTTGCCGTGCGCGCGACGAATTTTTCCCAGCGCTCCATGCCATTGTCGAGCGGATGCAGCTTGATGATCAGTGAGCCGTCCTGCGGAGCATGCTGCGCGAACGACGCAATGACTTCCTCGATCACTTGCCGCTGATCGCTATAAGCGGAATTGGCGCGCAGCTGGTAATCGGCCTGCATCTGGAGCGCGAGCATCCAGTAACGAGCGCCCGAGTGGCGCAATACGTCGGCGGCGGCGACCCGCGCGGGCTCGTTCAGGCGCTGGCCGACCATGCGCGGCAGCCAGCGCAGATAGTCCAGTAATGGCAGGTAATACTTGTCGGTGCGATAGAGCGGGAAAAAATATGGCACGAGCGAGGTCAGGAGGTTATAAAGCACCTCGTTGAACGCTTCCTGCCCGAAACTGTGCGAATAATGCTTGGTGTCCGGCTTGAATGGTCCGACACGGCGGGCAATTGCGCGGATCGCCTTCGGGTCGGTGGGGAAGTGTGACAGCGTGCCCATGCCGCCACGCTCGAGGGTGAGCCAGTCGGGGCGCAAGTAGCCGAATTCGATCGAGTACGTGCGAATGCCGAGCGACTCGGCGACTTCGCGCGCGACCGCGTGGTAGGGCAGGCGGTCGGCAAAGTACATGATGTCGGTGATCTCGTGGCGTACCAGATAGTCGCGCAGGAAATCCGCCCAGCGGCTAAAACGGCCTCGATAGTTGACCGCACCCGGTTTGCGCCAGTACGCCCAGTCCCCCAGGGAAAGGTTGATCCGATGCGTGCGCACGAGCGCGGCATCGAAGTGGTCGCTTAACTGACGCCAGAAAAGCGAGGGAGGCCCCTGGAGAAATAGTATGGATCGGCGCATGTTTGATACTTCTAGGTTTTTCTAGTCTTCCTCTGGCCGTGAATTATAATCGCGGATCCCAAGTTGCGTCATGATTAAGACAGGTAGTGAAGAAGTGGCGGCTAAAATCGTTCATAAGGAGAATTGGCGTGCTGCCACGGCCTGGCTTGTAGAGGGCCAGGTGGTAGGTAATGTCAAGGCTTGCGTAGCGACTGTCGTGCTGACGATGCATGATGATCGCACGCACGCGTTAAAAGTCTTAATTAGCAGTAAGGGCCATATCCAGGAATTGGTCAAGACTGCCGCAGCCGTGCGGACTGTCCATTTGGTCATGGACAGCGATGCAAGCCCTGTTCACGTTCGATTCCTTCGGCATCGCCGCCTGAGTGCCGCAGAGTACCGCTTGCGGCAGTTCTGGCGGGCGGCGAACACGCTGTACAAGCAACCGCTGCAGCGTTGCGTCCGCGCAGGACTTACACCAGTCACTCTTTTCCGCGATCTTGATCACGCATACGACGTGGCGTGTCGTTTTCGCGCGAACGTGTATCGCGAAGGTTACGCAGGGTGGTATCAGGAGTTCTATGCTATTACCCCTGCGGACCGGGCGTTGATGGCTCGTCGAGTGAAGCGTTGGCAATATTCACCAATATTTAATATTTCGCTGTGGGTGAGCCGGCAAACTACGCAGGCTGATATCGATGCGACGCAGGCCAGTTTGCAGGCGCAAACATATCGGCACTTTGCAGTCGAGGTGCGAGACGACTTCTCGGATGATTTAACCAGGTTGATTTCGACGCCGGTCGCCGAGAATTCCTGGCACCTCGTTATCCGCGCTGGAGCGACGCTCTCGGAGCAGGCGCTGTTTTGCCTCGCGGATGCTGTCATCAAGACACCCGATGCCGCTGTGGCTTATGCCGATCACGACGTCGTCGGTGTTGACGGCCAACTGTGTGATCCCGTTTTCAAGCCGGATTGGTCTCCCGAACTGTTGCGTTCCACTAACTATATTGGCGACGCCTTTGTCTGGAACGGCCGGTATGCAGATCGCTTGCAAGCACTTGGCGAGGGTGTGACAGATGCCAACGTGATGCACGCCTTGCTGTTGGCTCTGAGTGAACTCGGCTCGCCGATGGTTCACGTGCCCGCGCCGCTCTGGCATATGACCCCTCGGGATGAGCAGGATGATGGCGTAGGGACGGTTCGTGCGGTGGCCGCGCACCTGCGGCGCATGGGCGTGCCTGCGGAAGTCGAGAGCACGGGGCCGGGCCGTTGTCGGGTGCGTTATTCGGTAGCGGAGCCGGCACCGTTGGTCAGCATCGTCATTCCTACGCGCGATCAGTTGGGGCACCTGCACCGTTGTATCTCCAGCGTGCTGGAAAAGACGCGCTATGGGCCGTATGAAATCCTCGTTGTTGATAATCAGAGCATCGAACCCGACACACTGGCTTATCTGCAGAGCTTGAAGCAGGTAGCCAATGTTCGGGTGTTGCCGTTTGATGAGCCGTTCAATTACTCGCGCATCAACAACATGGCGATCGCTGAGGCGAAGGGCGAGTTGGTGTGTCTGCTCAACAACGACACGGAGGTGATTTCGCCGGGGTGGCTCGCCGAGATGGTTGGTATGTTGCTGAATGGCAATGTCGGAGCCATCGGGGCCAAGCTGCTTTACGGAAACGATACCGTGCAGCACGCCGGTGATACGGTGGGACCCGGCGGATGTGCGAATCATTTGCATAGTGGGATAGGACGGGACGAGCCGGGCTATACGGGTAGGGCATTGGTTGCGCAGGACTTGTCGGCAGTTACAGCCGCATGTTTACTGACGCGGAAATCTTTGTACCAACGTATAGGCGGATTGAATGAACGTGACTTAAAGGTCGCGTTCAATGACGTGGATTACTGCCTTCGTGTGCGGGATGAGGGGTTCCGTGTAGTGTGGACCCCGCATGCGATGTTGTATCACCACGAATCGGTTTCTCGTGGAAAAGATGAAGTGCCTGCGCAGCAGCGTCGGTTTAGATCTGAAGTTCAATACATGCGCAAGCGCTGGCAACACGTCATGCACCATGATCCTTTTTACAACCCAAATTTAAATTATTTGCAGGCGGATTTTATGCCGGCGGCTATGCCGAACGTGTTTCGTCCTTGGGTTGCTGGGGGAGCGGAGAATGTGCTCGTTTGCGTTGGTCGAAAAGAAATTTTAGACTCGATTTGAAATATATAGAACTGTAAAGATGATAATCAGTAACATTAAAAAGTATCGGCTATTTTGGGGTATGGTGGTTGCACCGATGATTGTGGCAACTATTTATTACGGCTTCCTCGCGCGAGACCGTTATTTGAGTTCGTCACAGGTGGTGGTTCACAAAGTTGGATCCGAGAGTGCTGCTGAGGCTTCGCCAATACCGGGTTTGGCTGCATTAATGGGAGGTGGCGGGCTGTCCGGCGGTAATTCGTCGGAGACGCTTTATGTCAGAGAATACGTCGTGTCTCAAGACATGCTCAATATCTTGCAGAAAAAAATGCATTGGAGTCAGCACTATTCTGGAAGATTAAGTGATCCTCTATATTATTTGTCGCCTAATGCTACAAGCGAAGAGCTACTCAAGTATTATCAAAGAATGGTTACGGCTCAGTTTGATGCTACAACTGGCTTGTTGACTATATCCGTGCAAGCCTTTGATAGGAAATTTGCAGACGATGTTGTATCTGTAATTATTTCAGAAAGTGATCATTTCGTAAATGAAATATCCCATCGACTGGCGCGGGAGCAGGTTAGCTTTGCGGAAGATGAGTTAGAGCGTTCACGACTGAATTATGAGGCTCGGCGTAAGGCAATGCTGAACTTCCAGAGCGCGAATAACGTGCTGGACGCGCAGCGGGCTGCAGTAGCACGCAATGATGTGATAGCAGGGTTGCAGTCGGATTTGACCAAGGCGGAAGCCACTTTGCGCGCTTTACGGGCGAGTCTGAGGGAGGATACTCCACAAATTCGCCAACAAAAATTCCAGATTCAGGCGATTCAAGAGCAAATCTCTGCGGAAAATAGAAAGTTGATTGCGAAAAATTCCGACGATCAACTAAACGTCATTGCTTCGAACTATCAAAGTCTTGAGCTGAACGCGGGTATAGCACAAGATGCCTATAAGGCATCGGTATCTGCATTGGAGAGTGCGCGGATCGAAGCGACAAAAAAATTAAGAAGTTTGGTTGTTGTTGTGAGTCCTAATATGCCGGACGAGGCACTCTTTCCTCGTCGAGCATACAGTTTGCTGACGGCTTTGATTTTATTGCTTCTGATTTATGGCATCACTCAATTTGTCATTGCGACGGTCAATGATCACCGAGATTAAGAATATAGAGTGTCAAGTATGTTTATGAAAAGTGTATTAATTTCACGTAATTTAAAATCGACACATTATGGTCGCAGTACTATATTTCTCTGTAGTATTCTGCTCTTGAGCGGCTGTGGCGCGCTATCCGGAGCAGGGCCTCGGATGTCCGACGTTGCTTCTCCGACCAATGTCCAAAATCCAGATTATCCGTATCAACTTGTCGAGCTTTCGCCTGTCAACATAGAGCACTATATGCGTCCTCCCGAGGCGCCTCTATTGGATCGCGTTGCTCGCCCGGACGAACCCGAGGTGCGCCTTATGCCAGGTGACGTCCTGAAGGTCATGATTTCAGACGATAGCGGAGTAGACAAAACACTATTTGCACCATTGGCACAAGGCGGCACAGTGTTTGGTCAAGTCCGAGTAGATGCGAACGGCAAAATTACCCTTCCGTATCTAGGAACGGAAAGCGTACGTGGTGCCACTCTGGCCCAGACCGAAAGTATCATCCGACGGGGTCTGAAGGGGCGGGCTATTGAGCCACAGGTGCATGTTGAATTACAGGGCGATTTATCTCGTTCGGTTTTGGTCGCTGGCGCTGTCAAAAATCCTGGTCGCTTCTCTGCGTCGCAGGGGCCTTTAACCATTTTGGACGCAATTAATCTCGCCGGTGGACCGGTACTGGAGCCCTATCTAACCACTGTGACGCTTCGTACCGGAAAATCGGCATTCAGCTATAACTATCAGGACTTGTTGTCAGGCGGCAACATCTCGGTACCACCGAATTCCGAAATCGTGCTGGCACGCGCACGCAAGCGCTTTGTCGCCATGGGGGCGGTCACTCAGCCGGGACTTCATGATTTTCCTTCTGCTACCCCGAGTCTGCTAGAGGTACTGGGATCCGTGGGGGGATTGAACGAACGCACTGCCAATCCGAGTGGAGTATTTGTATTCCGTCTGGTTGATAATGTGAACAATGGTAGTCCCGAGGCCGAGGTATTTCGGCTGGATATGCGGGAACCTGTCTCCATGTTCTTAGCAAAGAAGTTTTTGATACAGCCGGACGACACTGTCTATGTGACTAATGCTCCAGTATACGAGATGCAAAAAATTATCACGCCGATCGTACAAGTGC
This sequence comes from Burkholderia sp. Bp9016, assembly GCF_003857765.1. Lineage (NCBI taxonomy): Bacteria > Pseudomonadati > Pseudomonadota > Betaproteobacteria > Burkholderiales > Burkholderiaceae > Burkholderia > Burkholderia sp. Bp9016. The sequence continues at coordinate 5,074 of NZ_QTPY01000007.1, read as the reverse complement.
TGCTTCTGGGGCGCGATGTTAGCCAGTATTGATGGGGAACTTAATGTCTGATTTTGAATCTCCATTCAAAGCCAATCGATCATCATGGAAGATTTTTCGTTCCGTGTTGTTTGCATTGTTTTTGCGAGAAATGCAAACTCGATTTGGTGCGAGGCGAATGGGTTTCGTGTGGGTCGTCTTGGAGCCGTTGGCGATTCTCGTGCTAATTCTAGTGTTCCATGCATTTGTCCATGCATCTCCCATGCAAAACATGGACTTCATAATGTTCATGGTAAGCGGAATCGTTCCGTTTCATATGATGCGTAGCATAGCGTGGCGATTAACCGATGCGTTGCAGGCTAATCAGGGGTTATTTGCATATCGCCAATTAATGCCATTCGATACATTCGTGGCGAGACTTATGGTCGAACTGTGTGCATATGCTTGCGCGTATTTTTTAATTTGCTTCGCATTAGCATTTTGGCTTCAACGAGATGTTTCGGTAAGTGATCCTTTGATGTGTGTCTGGGCCTTAGCGGTTGGCACACTCGTGTCTTTCTCGCTTGGTGTTGCTTTCGGCATGATAGCGCGAGTAATTCCGAATTCAGCGCGAGTTTGTAAATTAACATTTATACCGCTTTATTTGACGGCTGGCGTTTTTTTTCCTGTTTGGAATTTGCCGCCGGATAAGATATTCATGATTGCCTGGAATCCGTACGTGGCTGTTATTGAAAACATCCGTGTCGCAATTTTTGATAATTATCCAGTTACTAAGGGGTTGAGTTCTAACTATCCACTAGTCTTTTCTCTGGTGCTTACTTTTTTTGTCATGGTGGCGTATAGACGTATGCGTCAAATCATGCGAACGCCCAATCCGTAAAATGATAGAACTGTCAAAGCTGACTAAGTCATACGTGACAAAGCAAGGGAGAAAATATATCTTCCGTGATTTTTCTTTTGTTATTCCTCCGGATAGAAATATCGCGCTAATTGGAAAAAATGGTGCAGGGAAAAGTACGTTGATGCGCTTGTTGTGCGGAACGGATATTCCGGATAGTGGGCGAATCATTACGGACAAGAAAATATCATGGCCGGTTGGTTTGGGGGGTGGGTTTCAGGGCTCGCTGACCGGAAGGCAAAACGTGAAATTCATCTGTCGATCTCTTGGGGCCGAGGGAGAAGAGATGAAAAAAGTGATTCGTTATGTCGAGGATTTTGCGGAGCTCGGTGACTACTTTAATCAGCCGGTGAAGACTTACTCTTCCGGTATGAGTTCAAGATTGCGATTCGGTATGAGTCTGGCTTTCGATTTTGATTATTATATGATCGATGAGGCGATGTCAGTTGGTGATGCGCACTTTCGGGAAAAGGCAGAGGCAGAATTCAAAAAAAGAGTTGGTCGTGCCAATATGATTTTAGTAACGCATGGCATGGCTCAGGTAAGGAAACTGTGCGATTTGGTGATGCTTCTGAATGGTGGGGGGATAACGGTATTCGATGATGTAGAAGAAGGGATTGCCGCCTACCAGAAGGTGTGAAGTAACTCCGCGCTGTTCTCGCTATTTTGCATTCAATATAAATAATATTTGAGGGTCGTTATGCCAAAAATTTGTCATCGAACGGTGAGCAACGCTTATCGAGCTCGCTTGGAGCTTCCATTTTCTGGGGTCTATTGTAATTTATTGCAAATTCGGACGAGATATATTGACGAATGATGTCGGTTCATCGTTGATACGATTGGCTCCTTCGGCGACGGGGCTGGACTCTCTGAAAAATTGACTGCATCGATAGGCGTTGACAAATTTGGCATTGCGGGTGCGGAGACTTGCGAGCATGCGATTAATTCCGTTTTTGGCGCCTTTTCTAGTTATTATCGGAATTTTACGGAAAATATATGAGAAACGGATTGAGGGGTGCGAGAGCTTTTTATTGGAGTCGAGGGACGGAGGCGCTGAGGCGAAATGACTATGCTAGCGCGATATTACTCTATCAAGCTGCAAAAACTGCGGCCCCGGAGTTGGCTAAATTAATCGATCTAAATATTAAGTTGGTCGAGTCGCGTCTGAAGGCGCGGCAAACACCTCATCATGTTGATACGACCAAAGAAAAATTGCCGCTATTGAATGGCGATAAAGCGAAGCCAAGTTCCGATGTAAGTGCAGAGCTGATACGACATCTGCTCAAAAAAATTGTGTCGGTAGAGGATATTGCGCTTGTCAAATCATCAAACTTCTTTGATGAGGCGTGGTACATCGATCGATACGTCGACGCTAAAGCTCTTGATATTGATCCCGTCGAGCATTATTTGCGGGTGGGGCAGTTTCTCGGATATAGTCCATCTCCGAAATTTTGTTCGCCGAGCTATTTGAAATCACATCGCGATATTAAAGCGGCTGGTATCGAGCCACTTTTGCATTATTTGAAAAGTGGGAAGAGCGAGGGTCGAACGATATATCCTGTGCGCGATGGCAATCAGGTTGAGGAACGAAAGAAATGCAGGCGGATTCTGACGCGCCGGAATAAGGAATGGGATTGGGGGCAGCATGCAAAAACTGTGCAATTCCTCGAGGCGCTGCCGTATACGCGTTCCGAAGATAAAGTCTCGATTATTATGCCAACATATAATCGGGCGCATATGATTTCGGCTGCAATAAAATCGGTACTTGAGCAGACCCACGCGAATTTTGAATTGATCATCGTGGATGATCACAGCACTGACGACACTCAAAACATCGTTTGCGGAATTTCTGATTCTCGCATCAATTACACGAAAAATTCACGCGGCAAGGGTGTTTCGAGTGCAAGAAATGCAGGTCTGGATTTGGCAAAGGGGAAATGGGTTTTTTTCCTGGATTCCGATAATACGTGGAAGCGTAATATGATCGAATTTGCGCTGAAGCATGCTGATTTTTCGCAATCGTCGGCCGGGTACTGTGCTGCCAATATTCACGGAGATGATCACGAAACGAAGTTTATTCTCTATTCAGAATTTGATTTTGAATCGTGTGTTCATGAAAACTTTATCGACTTGAATTGCTTCTTCATGCGCTGGAGTGGTCAATTCAAAGAGTATCGCTTTGATGAAAACTTAAGGCGACTGGTTGATTGGGATTTAATACTGCGTGTTGCTACACGTACGCGTATTTCTGGTCTGCCGTTTGTCGGCGTCGATTACTATGACGGGACCTCGGATCGAATCACCAACAAGGAGCACGTCGCTCGAGAAGCAATTCAAGATTTGCTGAACCGTGTCAGAAATAGTGCTCGCCCTCAGAGTGTAAGAAATAGTACGATTATTGATTCGTCTTCGTATCGTATCGCAGTACAATTACATATTTACCATTCCGACCGAGTGCCGGAATGCATTGAGTATCTGAGAAATATTCGATTCGATTTTGATTTGTTCGTGTCCACCTCGCTCGATAAGGAAAGCGAAGTGCTTAAGGCCGTGCGCGATGCTTATCCAAATGCTCGTATTTTTCAATACCCTAATACAGGTGCGGATATTGCACCTTTCCTTGAGCTTATCTCGACCTTCAAAAATTACCGACTTCTCTTAAAGATTCACACAAAACGAGATGTGGGGGCCTGGGGCGATGCATGGAGGCGTGGCCTTCTCACTCCTATTCTTGGTTCGCCAGAATTGATTGATGAGATTGTCGAACGTTTCCGAGCAAACGAGCATCTTGCAATGGCTTGTAGTGCTGACTTCTATAAGCATGGCGTGCGCAATTCGATCCCTGCGAGCTTGGAGCGATTGGAGTTCCTAGCGAAGGAACTCGGTTTAAGCGAATATCAGGACAAGAATTGGGCATTTGTTGCTGGAACGATGTTCTGGGTGCGCCCGCAGATATATTTGGAGCTTGCACGATATATGTGTGATTCGGCTGGCTACAGCGCCGAATTTTCACGAGATGGTGCCATTGAGCACGGGCTTGAGCGGGCCTTGGGGCTCGCTCTTTGGCAGAACCACGACAATCAGGTCGCGCTGGTCTCAATGGCCGGAGATATAACCGAAGTCGGTCTCGGCGAAGGGTGCTCTATGGAAGGGGTGGCTCAGACTATGAAGAGGTTACACAGCCAATGACTCGCATCACAACCATGATTCCGACATATAACCAGGAAGGTTATATAGATGCCACAATTGCCAGCGCTGTTGAGCAGACGGGAAACTTTACACATGAAATCCTCATCTCATCCGATGGGTCGACAGACGAAACTCGTGCCAAGATTCAATCTTGGCAAAAAAAGTTTCCGATGCTTATTCGTGATTTGAGCTCGGATGCGAATGTTGGAATATCGGAAAATTTTCGTCGCCTCTTTGCCAGGGCGTCGGGAGATTATATTGCAATTCTCGAAGGAGACGATCTCTGGACGGATCCTGAAAAGCTCGAGAAGCAGAAAAATTTTCTGAATAAAAACAACGATTGTTCGATGGTTTTCTCGATGATTCGTGTGAAACAATTATCTTCGGGTAAGGAGTTTCTGTTGGATCGGCAAGTCGGTATCGCCAAAGATAAACTTGGTGGAGAGGATTTTCTGGCTGATCCATTGATGAATCTAATCGCCAATTTCTCGTCTTGTATGTTGAGGACGGCTGTTGTCCGAGAATTGCCTGATCGTCTTTTTGTCGAGCGTTTCAACGAAATAGCAATGGCTTTCTTTTTCGAGAGATTTGGACAAATTGGGTTCCTAAAGCAGGAGATGAGTATCTACCATCAACACGAGGGCGGAGTGTGGAGTGGTATGTCACGTGAGGCCCAGTTGCGTTCGGGGCTTGAAGCTCGGAAAATGGTGTTTGAGGTTGCACATGACCGACATAAGGCCAAGATTCGACAAATCATGGAGGATAGATATATCAAACCATTGGCGAAATTGCAGGTAGGAGCGTAAGCTCACTTCATAGAATCAACTGAAAATATTGGAATTTATAGAATAATCAGGGAATTCGGGGCGGCAGGGATTTTGCGAAGAACCAATCCTTGCCGCAGTGCACGCCATCAGATGTTCGATGACGTGTAAGCGACCAGCCAACCCGTCTTGACGAGCGAGTTTAGGCGGCAGTCGAGAGAGGTTGCCAACGATGCGGCAGTAG